>NZ_LZJB01000129.1:0-4416 GCF_001666895.1 Mycobacterium sp. E3298 | reverse complement strand
GACACGGGCAGGCCCGTCGCCGTGCACTGCGTGACCGCGGCCCAGCTGGTGGTCACCATCGCCGCGCTGCGGTCGGCCGGCAGCCATCCACGAGATCGGATCGAGCACGCCGCCGTGGTGCCGCAGGACAACGTGGCCGACCTCGCCGAGCTGGGTGTCACCGTGGTGACGCAACCCAACCTCGTTGCCGACCGCAGCGCGGCGATGGTGACCACCAGCTGGGCCGCGGTCACGCAGTGCACGGCGACGGGCCTGCCCGTGTCGTGGTGGTCTCCGATCCAGTCCGTCAGGGCGTCGAGGTCGAGGCGGTCGTCGTGCAGGATGATCTTGCCCGGGGACAGGAAACTCGGTCGTGGCCGGAACTCGCCGTGCCGGTGCGCCACCACGAGCGACACCATGTCGTCGGCGTCGAGGTCCGGGGTGGCGTCGGTGACGCCGGTGACGCCGGTGGCGGTGATTCGCCGGCTCAGCTCCGCCAGGTCGCTCTCGCGCCGCTGCAGCAGGTCCGACCAGCCGTGGTCCGCGCTGCGCAGGCGCCCGTCGGGATGTTCGGAAAGCCCAATCCGGCCCAGCGCCTCGGAGTTGAGGATCCACAGCACCCCGCTGCGGTGCTGAATGCGCACCGGGGCGGTGCGCACCATCGCGTCGAGCGCGTCCCGGTCCAGATCGCCCGCGACCGACTCGTGATAGCCGATGGCGCGAATCCAGCCGTCGGGGCCCGGCGTCGCGTTCGACAGCAGTTGTGCCAGTTCGTATTTGGTGCTGACACCCGGTGGCCCGACGAAGAACGAATCCAGGGCCGAGGCGGCCGAACGCACGTGCACGTGGTGGTCGTGCAGGCCGGGCAGGACGGTGCCCCCACCGGCGTAGAGCACGCCCTCGCCGGTCTCGGCGGCCAGCCCGTCGCCCATTTCGTCGATGCGGGTGCCGAACCGGATGTCGGTGGTCGTCCCGTCCAGCAGAGTCGCGCGACGAATCAGCATCGCCGGCAACTCCTTTCGGCCACGATCCGGCGCACGGCCTCGTGGTCGGCGCCCAGCCGTGCCGACCGGCGGGCAGCCTGCGGAACACGCGGGGGCGGCGCGGGCCGGTTCGACACCGACGCCTGCGTCGGCAGCGCCGCGTAACCGGCGGCGACCGCGGCCATCGCGACCTCGATCAGTTCGCCGCCGCCGCGGCCCAGCGAATCGGCGACCAACCGCGTCGCCTCCAGCCCCGTCAGCGGATCGGCGATGGCGTCGGCGCAGAACACCGGTCCGTCGGCGGCGACGCCGACCAGGCCGCCGGCCACCGCGGCGTCGTCACCGAACCCTGGCCTGGCGCCGTCATAGCCGGTGATGCGCAACCAGATTCGCCCCTGCCTTGGCTCGATGTCGTGCGGCCCGAGGCGGCGCCGCGTCAGCGCCGCGGGCCGCGAGCCTTCGATCACGATGTCGGCGACGGCAAGCAGCTCGTGCAATTCGTCGGCGTTGGTGTCGAAATCGACGCAATAGGAGAGCTTTTCACCGTTCATCCAATGGAAGAAGGCCTGGTTCCCAGCCCGGGTGCCGTCGGGTCGGCGTGGGCTTTCGACTTTGACGACTGTCGCCCCGGCGCGCGCCAGCAGCTGTCCGCAGAGCGGACCGGCCCACATCGAGGACAGGTCGGCGACCAACAGACCGCCGACGTCGCGCGCCGGCCCGCGGGCGCCCCACGGTCGGATCCGCGGCGCCGCGGCCGCGGCCTCGCTCAGGGCGGCCGCCGGGATGTCGAGCAGGGCCGCTCGCTCAACGACCGCGGAGCGGTGATGCGTTGCCGCCCAGTGCCGCACCGCCGGCCACGGGTCCGCCCCCACGTCGTCGCTCTGCACGAGGGCGGGGACGGCGGCGACGTCGTCGGGCCGCGACAGCGTGATCGCGCACCAGCCGTCGGCGGCCGTCAGCAATCGGGTGGCGCCCCCGGCGGAGACCCGGCCGCCGCGGGTCAGGCCCAGCAGCGCGGCCCGCCCGGCCAGCAGGTCGGCGGCGTCGACCGCGACGCCCAGCCGCTCGCCGACGGCCGTTGCCACCCGCTGGGCGTGCCAGAGCACGTTCGCGCGGGAGAAGTCGGGCGGCCCGCCCGGCAGGCCGGTCAGGTAGGCCAGCCCGCTGCTCCCCCACGTCGACGTAGCCGAGCTCACGCCTCCCATTGTGCGCGTGGCGGTCCTAGAACTGGAGCGCGCTGAATCGCCAGTCCAGCACCGCACGGTCCGGCTCGCCCGCCGCGTAGACCAGCGACCGCAGCCGCAGCACGCCACCGTGCCGGGTCGGCTCGGCCGACTCGACGTGCAACTCGCTGTAGACGGTGTCGCCCTCGTGGACGGGACCGGTGTGATCGCAGGATTCCCAGCCCAGCACCGTAACCAGGTTGGGCAGCAGCCGGCTCGCCTGCGCGAGCGCCAGCCCGATGGTGTGGCCGCCGTACACCAGCCGTCGCCCGCCGACCCGCGAATCATGATGGGTGGCGGCGATATTCAGCGTGAGCCGGGCGAGCTCCGGGGCGCTGCTTACAACGTCGCCGGTGCTGTGCAGCACCGCACCGGCCAGGCCCGGCTCGAAGTGGGGACCGGGCACCTTGTTCCGGAAGACCTCGCCGTCCCAGTGCGCGGTCGGGTCGACGTCGGGGCCGGGCGCGTCGGCGCCGATGGTGGACAGGTCGTCGTGCGGCGCCTCGTCGGGCCGCCAGTCGGGGCCGGCGGGCAACATGCCGCAGCGGTAGAAGTCGAGCACCAGCCGCTCGTCCTGGTCGACGGTGGTCATCCGCAGCGCCGCCATCCCGGTCGGAGCGCGACCCGGCTTGGGCGAGTTCGCCCGCAGCCCAACCACTTCCGTGCGGGTGTACAGGGAGTCACCGATGACCGGGAACCGGTGAAACGCCAGGCCGCGGTAGAACAGGTTGGCCTTGACACGCTGGGTGGCCAGCGTCGACTGCCCGATCGCCACATCGCAGACCAGCGCCGGATGCGCCAGCGGGGCGGGCAGGCCGGTCACGGCGGCGCACAGCCCGGCGTCCAGGGCGAGCCGCAGCCGATCCCCCACGATCGCCTGGTGCGCCGCGGCCAACCCCGAGGACAGCGTGATCACCGGCGCCCAGTCGAAGACCTGACCGACGGAGAGGTCGTCGAAGTAGGGCCCGCCCTCCCGTACATGCGCAAAAGTCACGGGGCCAATATGGCACACGTGAGAAGTGAGCTGAACGACGAAGAAGAGATGCTGGTCGCCACGGTGCGGGCGTTCATCGACCGGGACGTCAAACCGACCGTCCGTGAGATCGAGCACGCCAACACCTATCCCGAGGCGTGGATCGAGCAGATGAAGCGGATCGGCATCTACGGCCTGGCGATTCCCGAGGAGTACGGCGGTTCGCCGGTCTCCATGCCGTGCTACGTACGGGTCACCGAGGAATTGGCCCGCGGGTGGATGAGCCTGGCCGGGGCGATGGGCGGGCACACAGTGGTGGCAAAGCTGCTGACGCTGTTCGGGACCGAGGAGCAGAAGCGGGCCTACCTGCCGGTGATGGCGACCGGCGAGCTGCGGGCCACCATGGCGTTGACGGAGCCGGGCGGCGGCTCGGACCTGCAGAACATGACGACGACGGCCCTACCCGACGGCACGGGCGGCCTGCGCATCAACGGCGCCAAGACGTGGATCAGCAATGCGCGGAGGTCCGATCTGATCGCGCTGCTGTGCAAGACCGATCCGAACGCCGCCCCGCGACATCGGGGCATCTCGATCGTGCTCGTCCAGCACGGCCCGGGCCTGACGGTGTCGCGAGACCTGCCCAAGCTGGGCTACAAGGGCGTGGAATCCTGCGAGTTGTCGTTCGACGACTTCTCCGCGCCGGAGTCGGCGGTGCTGGGCGGCCGGATGGGCGAGGGCTTTTCGCAAATGATGAAGGGCCTGGAAACGGGGCGCATCCAGGTCGCCGCCCGCGCGCTGGGCGTGGGCACCGCGGCGCTCGAGGACGCGCTGGCCTATGCGCAGCAGCGGGAGAGCTTCGGGCGGCCGATCTGGAAGCACCAGTCGGTGGGCAACTACCTGGCCGACATGGCGACCAAGTTGACCGCCGCCCGTCAGCTCACCCGCTACGCCGCCGAGCGGTACGACAGCGGCGAGCGCTGCGACATGGAGGCGGGCATGGCCAAGCTGTTCGCCTCCGAAGTGGCGATGGAGATCGCGCTGAACGCCGTGCGGATTCACGGCGGCTACGGCTACTCGTGCGAATACGACGTGGAGCGATACTTCCGCGACGCGCCCCTGATGATCGTCGGCGAGGGCACCAACGAGATTCAGCGCAACGTGATCGCCGGGCAGCTCGTCGCGCGCGGTGGCATCTGAGTCCGAATGTGCGGGCTTGACGCCCTGGTGTGCTGTATATTTGCCTGACTTCTGGCACCAG
>NZ_LZJB01000128.1:0-708 GCF_001666895.1 Mycobacterium sp. E3298 | reverse complement strand
GGCGCGGCCCTGGCCGTTGGTGTTGTCCACGAAGGCGCCCAGCGGCGAGCTGCAGCCGGTCTGACGCCACGAGCCGGCTTTCTGACCGCGTACGTCGAAGAAGTTCGCGTTGATCGCGATCGTGGGCTGGCCCATTCGCTGCCACGCCTGCAGCGGCGCATAGAGTTCCGACGCCTGCCAGAGGCCCTCGCCGGTGCGGGCGCCGGGGTTGTTCTCGCAGCGCGCCTGATCGCCCTGGTGCGTGTCGACCAGCAGGTGGGGCGAAAGCCGGCCCGCGGCGTTCTTGATGATCATCAGGTGGCCGCCGTTGTTCATCTCGTACCAGCTGCCACCGGCGTTGAGCATCGGTGCGGGATGGCCGGGACCGAAGTTATAGACCAGGTAGGAGCCCTTGGTGGTGTTGATGGCGTTGGCCAGCAGATCGCGGCCGTCGGCGGCGTGCGCGACCGGTTGCCCGATGGTGCACGCGAGGACAATGCCGGCGACGATGGCGGTGCAGCCGGCCACCAGCCGGCGCAAGCTGGCGCCTCGGGTCAGCACGATCGCCCTTTCCGCCCGGATCTGAATACAACATAAACATCATCAGTCACATCCGTCACACTGTCAATTTAGATAACGGGCGGATGACGCTCGGGCGGCGGTCGAATTACGTTTGCTCGCTTGGGCTTTCGCTCGAAGGTTCCGGCTCGGTGGCGGCGACCGTTCGCT
>NZ_LZJB01000127.1:0-21204 GCF_001666895.1 Mycobacterium sp. E3298 | reverse complement strand
CAGGTGGGTGGCGGCCCAGTGCCGCACCAGCGCGGCGGCCACGGAGAACGCCGCCAGGGTGCGCACATCGGCGGCGGGGCCTGCGGCGGCGCTCCGGCGTCCGCGGGTGGTGGCGCCTGGGGGGCCGGCGAGTTGGTCTCGGGCGCCTGGGGCGTCACCACCGGCTGCTGGCCCGGAAGGTGCTGATTGTTCGGCGGGATCTCCGGGGTGGGGCTGGCCTGGCTTTGCGGGGCCTGAGCCGGTACCTGGAGCGGTATCGGCGGGAGGGTGAGCCGCTCTTCGGGAATGTCGGGGGGCGGGACCGGCGCCTGCCCGTTGATCAGCAGCTGCCCCTTGGCGCTGTTGACCAGGGTGGCCCAGCCGCCGTTGCCCAACGTCGCGCCGATGCTGCAGGCGACCTCCCGGCTGCCGGCCGTCCAGCTGGCCAGCGGCACGGTGGGGTAGATCAGCGTCAGGGTGGTGGTGCGCAACTTGACCGGCGCCAGATAGGCGTCCGTCATCTTGGTGCACAGGTCCTTGATGTACCCGTCCTGGTCGGCCTCGGCCGGCAGCGCGCCGGGGAACTTCTCGGCCAGGTTGACCGTGCCGGTCACCTCCATCGCGTGCGGTGCCGCACACTCGACCGGAGCGTCGATCGGCTGATTGGTGGTCGGGTCGATGCCCAGGCAGGTGCCCGCCGGCCAGACCTTGGACTGGTCGACTTCGGCCACCTTGCCCTTGTAGGCCTGCTGCTGATTGTTGGGGCCGGGCAGTTGCAGGCCGCACAGCATGCGGCGCTCGCCGGACTGGCGCCAGGCCCGGTCGCCGGGCCACAGCAGGCTGACGATGAACTTGCTGTTGGGATCGAACTTGGGGCCCAGGTAGTTCCGGGCGGCGGACTCGCACTGCTCCTGGGTGATCTGCTGGATCCGGGCGGGCGACGGCGGAGCGGCGTTGGGCCCGTATTCGGAACCGGGGAACGTCCGCATGTCGACGGACTCGGCGACTTCGAACTTGTGGTCGTCGGCGCAGCTGACGATCTTCGCCGACTCCGGGGTGGTGTCCGGCCACATCAGGCAATCACCGCTCGCGGCCTTGTTGAAGGCGGCGTCGCTCTTGTTCCCGGTGGTGGGCACCGGGTTGCCGTCGAGATAGCCGGACAATCGGCCGGGACCGGTGCCGCCGACCGGCAGCGCGGTGACAACCCCGGCGATCAGCAGGCCGCCCAGCGCGGTCAAGAGCAGGGCGCGCCGGGTGGCCTGGGCCTGCAGGCTGCGAGGCCACCGGAAGCCCGCCGGGAACCGTTGCGGCCTGGCGGCAGGGGCGTCGGCCTCCGGGGCTTCCGGGAGGTCCGTCTCGGGCGCTTGCGACATCGGCTCCCATTCTGACAGCAGCGCCTGTGCGGTGTGACAATCGTTACTGATGTGAGTCCTGGGGTGGTCATAGGTGGGATGCTCTGCCAGCCGACCGGAGCCGAAAAAGTAGTCTCAGGGCCGTGATCGACCTCAAATTGCTCCGGGAAGACCCTGACGCCGTGCGCCGCTCCCAACTCGACCGCGGCGAGGACCCGGCGCTGGTCGACGCCCTGCTGGCGGCCGACGCCGCCCGCCGGACCGCGATCTCGTCGGCCGATGCGCTGCGGGCGGAACAGAAGTCTGCCAGCAAGAGCGTGGGCGCGGCGTCCCCCGAGGAGCGGCCGGCCAGGTTGGCGCGCGCCAAGGAATTGGCCGAGCAGGTCAAGGCCGCCGAGACCGAGCAGGCCGAGGCCGAGGCGGCGTTCACCGCGGCGCACATGGCGATCTCCAACGTCGTGATCGAGGGGGTGCCCGCCGGCGGGGAAGACGACTACCGGGTCCTGGACCTGGTCGGCGAACCGGCTGCGCTCGAGAACCCGAAGGACCACCTGGAGCTTGGCGAGTCGCTGGGCCTCATCGACATGCAGCGCGGCGCGAAGGTGTCCGGCTCGCGCTTCTACTTTCTGACCGGGCGCGGCGCGCTGCTGCAGCTCGGGCTGCTGCAGCTGGCCCTGGGCCTGGCCGTCGAGAACGGCTTCATCCCGATGATCCCGCCGGTGCTGGTGCGCCCCGAGGTGATGGCCGGAACCGGATTCCTCGGCGCGCACGCCGACGAGATCTATCGGGTCGAAGCCGACGATCTCTATTTGGTCGGCACCTCCGAGGTGCCGCTGGCCGGCTATCACGCCGACGAGATCCTGGACCTGTCCGGCGGGCCCCTGCGGTACGCGGGCTGGTCGTCGTGTTTCCGCCGTGAGGCCGGCAGCTATGGCAAAGACACCCGCGGCATCATCCGGGTGCACCAGTTCGACAAGGTCGAGGGGTTCGTCTACTGCATGCCGGGCGACGCGGAGGCCGAACACCAGCGGCTGCTGGGCTGGCAGCGCGAGATGCTGGCCCGCATCGAGGTGCCGTATCGCGTAATCGACGTCGCCGCGGGTGACCTCGGGTCGTCGGCCGCTCGCAAATTCGACTGCGAGGCATGGGTTCCCACGCAGGGCGCCTACCGGGAACTGACGTCGACGTCGAACTGCACCACGTTTCAGGCGCGCCGCCTTTCCACGCGCTATCGCGACGACAACGGCAAGCCGCAGACCGCCGCCACGCTCAACGGCACGCTCGGCACCACCCGGTGGCTGGTGGCGATCCTGGAGAACCACCAGCGGCCCGACGGCAGCGTGCGGGTGCCCGACGCGCTGGTGCCCTTCGTGGGCACCGAGCTGCTCGAGCCCACCGGTTAACGGGTGCTGCGGGTCGCCACCATTTGCTAGGGCGCCTTCGCGATCGCCCGGCCCGGCGTGTGTCCGAATGCCCGCCGGTAGGTGTCGATGAAGGCACTCGCTGTGGCCCAACCACATTCGGATGCCACCGATGTGACGTCACGGCGCTCGGCGAGCAACACCAGGGCGCGCTGCAGGCGGAGCTGGGTGCGCCATTGCGGGAAGGTCATCGAAAGCTCGTCGCGGAACAGGCGGCTCAGGGTGCGTTGGCTGATTCCGATCCGCCGGGCGAGCTGTTGCAACGTCAACGGCGCGGATAGGTTGGCGGCGATCAACGCGCACGCCTCGCGGAGCCGGGCGTCGACCGGTGTCGGAATCCACAGCGGCTCACCGGGACCGGCCGCCTGCACCTGGTCATGCAGCACCCCCAACATTCGATGGTGCTCGCCGGTGTCGGTTCCGGCGGCCCGTGAACACGCGATGATGAGTTCGCGCATCAAGGGGTTGACCGCCAGCACCGCCGGCCCCGCGGGACCACGACGGTAGCGGCGTGGGTCCAGCGCCACACCGTGAAATTGCGTGTGGCCGTGGAACGTATGTTCATGCCAGCAGCCCGCCGGTATCCAGATCGCCCGATTCGCCGGCGTGATCCAGGTGCCCGCCGGGGTGGTGACCGAGACCGCGCCCGAGGACGGGTAGACGATCTGGTGCAGGGGGTGTCGGTGCCGCTCGATGCGGGTCCCCGGCGCCAGCGCCTGCGACGAGGTCGCGGGCCCGTGGTGGCCGATTTCCGACATAACACGGCAGAATATCGGAAGCACGCAGTGTGTGCGGCCGCCTAGCGTGGCCGTCATGGCGATGAATCTCTTGCACCGGCGGCGCTGCAGCTCGGTGGGCTGGGAGAAGGCGGTGGCCGATCAGCTGCTGCCGTGGGCGTTGGACGGCGTCGAATTGGGCTCTCGCACTTTGGAAATCGGCCCGGGATACGGCGCGACGACGCTCGCCCTGCTGGATAGGGCGAATTCGCTCACCGCCATCGAGGTCGATGCCGCAATGGCCGAGCGTTTGCAGCGCCGCTACGGCGACCGAGCCCGCATCATCCACGGCGACGGCACCGCCACCGGGCTTCCCGCCGACCACTTCAGCTCGGTGGTGTGCTTCACGATGCTGCACCACGTTCCCGGCATCGAATTGCAGGACCGGCTTTTCGCCGAAGCCTTCCGGGTGCTGCAGCCGGGCGGGACCTTCGCCGGTAGCGACGGCGTCCCGTCCCTGACCTTCCGGCTGCTCCACGTCGCCGACACCTACAACCCGATCGCGCCGAAGGATCTGCGCGCGCGGCTGCTCAAGGCGGGCTTCGCGGACGTGCAGGTCGACCCGTCGGGGCGGCGGCAACGGTGGCGCGCCAGCAAACCGACCTGAGCGCGGACTGCCGCTCGGGGACCGATCAGTCACCGATGCCGGCGAAGGTGGGGCTGCCCGGCTCGAGCGGCACCCGGGCGGCACGCGCGGTGAAGCTGATCGCGTGGTACCACCCGCACAGCATCGTGAGGTCGAGAATCTCGCACTCGTCGAACTCGCCGCGCAGCGCCGTCCACAGGGCGTCGTCGATGTCGCGACGGTCGCAGAGCGAGTCCACGGCCCGCACGAGAAGGCGATCTCGTTCGGCCGTCCAGCACGAATCGTCGGCGCCGCCCTGGGTCAAAGAGCGGACCTGCTCGCGATCGAGGCGCGCCTTCTCTGCGAAAAACGCGACGTGCACGCCCCATTCGTACTCACAGCCGCAGCGAGCGCAGGTGCGGTCGATCACGATTTCACGATCACGAAGGGACAGCGACAACGCGCGGCTGAGTTCGTAACCGCCCCAGAGCGTCATGGCCTCTGCCATGGGCATGTTGTGCACCAGGGTGCGAAACAGGGCGATCGGCGGCACGTTCGGCGGCATCATCTTCTGAAGTTGTGCCGCCACTGCGTCCTCGTACGGCGGGTCGAGGACACCGATGCGAGGCGTTACTATTTCCGTAACCATGGACAAGAAAGCTACGTTACGGAATCCGAAACGTCAATCGGTGGCTCGGCCGGGGCGGCCGGTGCGGGGGTCGACAACCGGGCGCCCGCTGATGGCGGCCCTGGATCTCCTGGGGCGGCGCTGGTCGTTGCGGATCCTGTGGGAGCTTCGCGACGGTCCGCTGGGAGCGCGGGCTTTGCGGGAGCGCTGCGACGGCATGTCCCCCAGCGTTTTGTATGACCGGCTCGGCGAACTGACGGACGCGGGCCTGGTGGTCCAGCGCGCCGACCAGTGTTACGAGCTCGGCGAGGCCGGCCTGTCGCTGGGCGAGGCCCTCGATCCGCTGGACCGGTGGGCCCGCCGCTGGGCGGAGGGGACCTAGGCGTCCACCGTCTCGCGGGCCTGCTCGTGCCGGCGCTGCCGCTCCATGGTGGCGAAGTAGAAGGCGAACGCGAACGCAAAGCTGGTGAACAGGCTGGAGACGAAGTACAGCCACGGGTGCTTGAACCCACGGCGATAGCCGTCCACGATCGTAAACAGCGGCAGCAGAACCACATTCGCGATCGTGTAGTCCTGGCTGGCGGAGGACGCGGCCGGGTTGGTGAACATCAGCCTGATGTACTCGGCCCAGCTGCCGTGCTCGCCCCACAGCGGGTTGGTGGACCCGTGCGAATACTGCGAGACGTAGGTGATGTTGAAGTACCAGCCCAGCGCGACCGACGCGATCCCGACCAGGTAGTAGACGCACTCCAGCGGGGAGAACAACGGACCCCCGGCCGGCCGGGCGAAGACCTTCGAGTTCGCGGCGACGATCCAGCCGATGACAGTGAGCCCGAGAACTGCATGCACAAGAAGCGAGACCATGGCCGCAGTCTCACCCGGCACCCAAAGTTTTGTCAATACTGACAAAAGGCGGTTTGGGGTAACTTACTTGCATGGTCAGGCCGGCACAGACGGCGCGCAGCGAACGCACTCGTGAGGCGTTGCGCCAGGCCGCCATGGTGCGCTTCCTGGCGCAGGGGGTCGAGGACACGTCGGCCGAACAGATCGCGGCCGACGCCGGAGTCTCCCTGCGCACCTTCTATCGGCACTTCAGCTCCAAGCACGATCTGCTGTTTGCCGACTACACCGGGCTGAACTGGTTTCGCGCGGCGCTGGACGCCAGACCCGCTGACGAACCGCTCATCGATTCCGTTCAGTCGGCTATCTTCGCGTTTCCCTATGACGTTGAGGCCGTGGCGAAGATCGCCGCGATGCGAGGCGGGGAGCTCGACCAGGACCGCATCCATCGCCACATTCGCGACGTCCAGGCCGACCTCGCCGACGCCATCGAGGCGCAACTGGATCGGCGTAGCTGCACGGCCCCGCGCAAGCCCGATGCGCGGCTGCGCATCACCGTGACGGCCCGCTGCATCGCCGCCGCGGTGTTCGGTGCGATGGAGGCCTGGATGGTTGGCGAGGAGCGGTCGCTCGGAGAGCTGGCGCGGATGTCGCACGTCGCGCTGGAATCGCTGAGGGAGGGTATCTCCGGTACCTGGGTCACCACAGTTTCGTCATAATTGACAAAACTTTGACCGCATGCCAGCCTGCTGTGCGGGAGGTCAGGACATGTCTGATTACGACGCGATAGTTATCGGTGCCGGGCACAACGGCCTGGCGGCCGCGGTGCTGCTGCAGAAGGCGGGATTGCGCACGGTGTGCCTGGATTCCAAGCTGTACGCCGGTGGCATGGCGTCCACGGTGGAGCTCTTCGACGGGTACCGCTTCGAGATCGCCGGCTCGGTCCAGTTCCCCACCTCGACGGTGGTCGTCGAGGAGCTCGGCCTGGACACCCTGCCGACGATCGACCTCGACGTGATGTCGGTGGCGGTGCGCGGCGTCGGGGACGACCCGCTGATCCAGTACAGCGACCCGATCAAGTTGTTCACCCACCTCAACGAGGTGCACGGGGCGGACGCCGTCAACGGGATGGCGGGGATGATGGCCTGGGCTCAGGCCCCCACGCGGGCGCTGGGCAGGTTCGAGGCGGGAACCGAGCCCAAGACGTTCGACGAGATGTATGCCTGCGCCACAAACGAATTCGAGCGCTCAGCCATCGATGACATGCTCTTCGGTTCGGTCACCGACGTGCTGGACCGTTACCTTCCCGACCGCGAAAAGCACGGCGCGCTGCGCGGATCGATGACCGTGCTGGCCGTCAACACCTTGTATCGCGGGCCGGCCACCCCGGGCAGCGCGGCCGCGCTCGCCTTCGGCTTGGGTGTCCCGGACGGCGACACCATGCAGATGAAGAAACTGCGCGGCGGTATCGGGGCGCTCACCTCGCACCTGGGCGAGCTGCTGGAAAGCCACGGCGGGGAAGTCCGGCTGCGCTCCAAGGTGACCGAGATCCTGGTCGCCGACGGGCGGGTGCGCGGGGTGCGCACCGAGGCCGGCGAGGAGTTGACCGCCCCGATTGTCGTCTCCGGCATCGCGCCCGACGTCACCGTCAACGACCTGATCGACCCGGCCCTGCTGCCCGCCGACATTCGGGAGCGATTTGCCCGGACCGACCATCGGGGCAGCTACCTGCAGATGCACTTCGCGCTGGAGGAGGCGCCGGAGTTCGCCGCGCCCTACGAGGCGCTCAACGACCCGGCGATGCAGGCATCCATCGGCCTGTTCTGCACGCCGGAGGAGGTTCAGCAGCAGTGGGAGGACTGCCGCCGCGGAATCGTGCCGGCCGACCCCACCGTGGTGTTGCAGATTCCGACGCAGAACGACCCGGACCTGGCCCCCGAGGGCAAGCACGCCGCCTCGGCGTTCGCGCTGTGGTTCCCGATCGAGGGTGGCGCCGACTATGGCGACGCGAAGGTCGAGATGGGCCAGCGCGTGATCGACAAGATCACCCGATTGGCGCCGAACTTCGAGCGCAGCATCATCCGGCACACCACCTTCACCCCCAAGCACATGGGCGTGATGTTCGGCGCCCCGGGAGGCGATTACTGCCATGGACTGCTGAGCTCGGATCAGATCGGGCCGAACCGCCCCGGCCCCAAGGGCTTTCGCGGTCAGCCGATCCCCATCGAAGGGCTGTACCTGGGCAGCGCCGGCTGCCACGGGGGGCCGGGCATCACCTTCACGCCCGGCTACAACGCGGCGCGCCGGGCGCTCGAAGAGCGCACGGCCTGACCTTCGGGACGCCGGCCGGGCGGCACGTCGTTCCGAGCGGCGCACGGCAGCGGGGGCTACGCTACCGGGGAACCTCGGCACCACCGGTGTTTGGCGGATCCCCCGGGTGAGCAGTCACTGCCTTCTCCACGCACCGCCGTCGGTGCTACGTACGGGAGGCAGCGGTGCGGATCGGGCCATTGGAAGTCTCAACGGTCAAGGAATGGGCGCCCGCGCCCGGCGCATTGTTCGCGTGGCACCCGTCACCGTCTGCCCGCACCAAGGCCCTCGCGGCGCCGGTCAGCCCGGTGCCCCCCAGCTACGTCCAGGCCCGGCACCTTCGCAGCCTGCGCGAACAGGCCGCCCGCGGCCTGGATCACTCCCGGTTGCTGATCGCTTCGGTCGAGGTGTCGGGCCGCTGCGACCTGCGCGCCATGACCTACGTCATCAATGCGCACCTGCGCCGGCACGACACCTACCGCAGCTGGTTCGAGTACTTCGACGCCGACCACATCGTTCGGCACACCATCGCCGACCCGGTCGACATCGAGCTGGTGCTCACCGAACACGGCGACCTGACCAGCGCCCAGCTGCAGGACCATGTCGTGGCCACCCCCGACTCGCTGCAGTGGGATTGCTTCGGCTTCGGGGTGATTCAGCGCCCCGACCGCTTCACCTTCTACGCCAGCATCGACCACCTGCACGCCGACGGCCAATTCGTCGGAATGGGACTCATGGAATTCCAGACGATGTACGCGGAGCTCACCGGGGGCAACCCGCCGGTCGAACTTCCGCCGGCCGGCAGCTACGCCGACCACTGCGTCCGGCAGCGGGAGTACACCTCGGCGCTGACCGCCGGCTCCGCGGAGGTGCGCGCCTGGGTCGACTTCGCCGAACGCAACGACGGGACGTTCCCGGCGTTCCCGCTCCCCCTCGGCGATCAATCCGTGCCCTATGAAGGCGACTTACAGGGCCTGACACTGCTGGATGAGGGACAAACCCATCGATTCGAGACCGCCTGCGTCGGTGCGGGCGCCCGTTTCGTCGGGGGGATGTTCGCGTGCCTCGCCCTGGCGAGTCACGAATTGACCAGCGCCGAAACCTATTTCGGCATCACCCCGAAGGACACGCGCAGCACGCAGGACGACTTCACGACGCAGGGCTGGTTCACCGGCCAGATCCCGATCGCCGCGCCCGTCGCCGGGCTGTCCTTCAACGACATCGCCCGAAGCGCGCAGGAGTCCTTCGACGCGGGGGCGGACCTCGCGCGGGTGCCCTTCGAGCGCGTCGTCGAACTGGTGCCGTCACTGCGCAGGCCGCCGCCGCTGTTCAACCTGGTGAATTTCTTTGATGCGCAAGCCAATCCGCTGTCGATGATGACAAAATTGTTCGAGGGACTGACCGTGGGTGCACACAGCGACGGCAGGGTCACCTACCCGTTGAGCACCATGGTGGGGCGGTTCGACGAGACCGCGGCCAGCGTGTTGTTCCCCGACCACCCGGTGGCCCGAAATTCCGTGACTAGATACCTCGATGCCCTAAAATCCGTGTGCGTCCGCATCGCCGACGGCGGGGCGGCCGAGCGTGCACGTAACGCTGCCCACCGGTACCGGCAGGCCGCGTACTAACGCCGGAAAGAATGCGGTTCTCGAATGTCACTAGCGAAGGCCGGCCGGGACGACTCCCCGGGCATCTTCCCCCGGCTCGGACGCCTGATAGTGCGCCGGCCGTGGCTGGTGATCGGCGTCTGGATCGCGATCGCCGGCGTCCTATCGCTGACCGCGCCGTCGCTGGAACAGATCTCTCAGCAACACCCGGTGGCCATCCTGCCCTCGGACGCCCCGGTGTTGGCCGCAACCCGAAACATGAACGCCGCGTTCGGGGAAGCCGGGTTGCAGAGCATCGCGGTGGTGGTGCTCAGCGACGGTAAGGGGCTGACCCCCGCCGACGAAGGCACCTACCGGAACCTCGTCGAGGCCCTCCGCCGGGACAGCCGAGACGTCGCGATGGTGCAGGATTTTCTGACCACCCCGCCGCTGCGTGAGCTGATGACCAGTAAGGACCACCAGGCGTGGATGCTGCCCGTCGGCCTGCCCGGCGACCTCGGCTCGCCGCAATCCAAACAGGCGTACGCGCGGGTGGCCGACACCGTGAAGCAGACCGTGGCGGGATCCACGCTGAGGGCCAACCTGACCGGGCCCGCGTCGACGGTCGCCGACCTGAACCTCACCGGCCAGCGCGACCGCGCGCGAATCGAATTAGCGATCGTCGTGCTGTTGTTCGTCATTCTGCTGGTGATCTACCGGAACCCGGTCACCATGGTGCTGCCGCTGTTGACGATCGGGACGTCCGCGGTGGTGGCCCAGCGGCTGGTGGCCGTCGTCGGATCGGCGGGCCTGGGAATCGCCAACCAGACCGTCATCTTCATGAGCGGGATGATGGTCGGCGCCGGAACCGATTACGCGGTGTTCCTGATCAGCCGATATCACGACTACGTGCGTCAGGGCGTGGCTTCGGATGAGGCGGTGGTCAAGGCGCTGGCGTCCATCGGCAAAGTGATCGCGGCGTCGGCCGCCACCGTCGCGATCACCTTCCTCGGGATGGTCTTCACCCGGTTGGGAATCTTGCGGACGGTCGGGCCGGTGCTCGGCATCTCGGTGGCCGTCGTGTTCTTTGCGGCGATCACCCTGCTGCCGGCCCTGCTGGTGCTCGCCGGGCGCCGCGGCTGGATCGCGCCGCGCAGCGACCTCAGCCGGCGCTTCTGGCGGCGTTCGGGCATCAACATCGTGCGCCGGCCCAAGACCCACCTGCTGGCCAGCGCGCTGGTGCTGGTGATCCTGGCCGGGTGCGCGGGTCTGGCCCGCTACAACTACGACGACCGCAAGGCCCTGCCCGGCACCGTCGAAAGCTCGATCGGATACGCCGCGCTGGACAAGCACTTCTCGACCAACCTGATCATCCCCGAGTACCTGTTCATCTCCTCGCCGCAGGATCTGAGGACGGCGAGGGCCCTCGCCGACCTCGAACAGATGGCACAGCGAGTCAGCCAGGTGCCGGGTGTCGCGATGGTCCGGGGCATCACCCGGCCCACCGGGCAGTCCCTGGAGCAGGCCAAGACCTCATGGCAGGCCGGTGAAGTCGGCGACAAACTGGACGCGGGCTCCAAGCAAATCGTCGACCACACCGGTGATCTCGACCGGTTGGCGGGCGGCGCCAACACGATGGCGGGCAAGCTCGGCGACGTGCGCACCCAGGTGAATCAGGCGGTGTCCGCCGTCGGGGGCCTGGTCGACGCGCTGGCGACGCTGCAGAACGTTTTCGGCGGGAACCGGGCGCTGGCCGAACTCGAGGGCGCCGAACGGCTCGTCAACGGGATGCGTTCGCTCGGCGACGCCATCGGCGCCAACGCCAATTTCGTTGCGAACAACTCCGATTGGGCCAACCCAGTGCTGGGTGCACTGGACAACAGCCCGATGTGCAGCGCCGAGCCCGCCTGCGTGAACGCGCGCGAGGAACTGCAGCGGTTGGTGACCGCGCGCGACGACGGGACGCTGGGCAAGATATCGGAGTTGGCGCGCCAACTGCGGGCGACCGAGGCCGTACACACCCTCGCGGCAACGGTTTCCGGGTTGCGCCGGGCGCTGTCCACCGTCATCGGTGCGATGGGCTCCCTGGGGATGGGCAGCCCGGGCGGCATGCGGGCGAAGATCACCTTCCTGCAGCAGGGGACCAACACGCTGGCGGACGGCAGCAGGCAATTGGCCGACGGAGTGCAGCAACTGGTCGATCAGGTCAAGAAGATGGGTTTCGGGCTGGGGGAGGCGTCCGCGTTCCTGCTGTCGATGAAGAAGGAAGCCACGACGCCGGCGATGGCGGGCTTCTACATTCCCGCACAAGCCTTGTCGTACGCCACCGGTGAGGGCGGGAAGCCGGCCGAGTTGCCGGGCGGGGTGCAGGACCTGATGGGCGGAATGACGGCCGATCAGTTGAAACGACTTGCCGGCGCGTTCGTTTCACCCGACGGACACGCGATGCGGTACCTGATCCAGACCGATCTCGATCCGTTCAGCACCGCGGCGATGGATCAGGTCAACGCGATCGGGGCGGCTGCGCAGGGCGCCCAGCCGAACACCACGCTGGCCGACGCCAAGGTCTCGGTGGTGGGGCTGCCGGTGGTGCTCAAGGAGACGCGCGACTACTCCGATCACGATCTGCGGTTCATCATCGCGATGACGATCTGCGTGGTGCTGCTCATTCTCATTGCATTGCTGCGGGCGGTCGTTGCGCCGTTGTACCTGATCGGCACGGTGATCGTGTCGTACATGTCGGCCCTCGGCATCGGCGTCATCGTGTTCCAGTTCCTACTCGGCGCGCAAATGCATTGGAGCGTCCCGGGATTGACCTTCGTCATCTTGGTCGCGGTGGGCGCTGACTACAACATGCTGCTCATTTCCCGGCTACGGGACGAGTCGGCGTCGGGAATCCGAACCGGTGTCGTCCGAACCGTCTCCTCGACGGGCGGGGTGATCACCGCGGCGGGCCTGATCATGGCAGCGTCGATGTACGGCCTGGTATTCGCCAGCCTGTCGACGGTGATTCAGGCCGGCTTCGTCCTGGGGACGGGCCTGCTGCTGGATACGTTCCTGCTGCGGACGGTGACGGTGCCCGCCATCGCCGTGCTGGTCGGGCGGGCGAACTGGTGGTGGCCGTCGGGCTGGGCGTCCTTGAGCCGGCCGCTGGGGCGCCGTCGCCCGGTCGGACGTAAGCCGCTGCTGCCCGAAGAAGAGAAGTCACCGGCGCCGATAGCCGAACAGCTGATTGGCTTTTCGCCCCGCGACGGGCTGCGGCTCTAGCGGTTACTTCTTGGCTTTGACGACCGCGCGGACGACCTTGCGCACCACGCCGCCTTTGCCGAGCCCGGGACCCGGGGTGAGGATCCGGGCCAGGTTGGCGACGGCCAGGGAGTTGGTGGCCAGGTTGATCCCGGCGCGGGCGCCGCGGATGGGCCAGGAGACCGCAGAGAAAATCGTCGGGATGTGGGTGATGCCGTTGATGATCTGGACCGGGTTGTGCGCCGGGCCCGGGTCGTAGGCGCGGTCCACCATCGGGCGCAGCACCGCGTCGATCGGCCCCACCGCCTCGGGGGGCATCCCCGCCCCGTCGACCAGCGCCCGGGCCAGCGGCAGCTCGGAGTTCCGGATGAAATAGGTCGTCGACGTGCCGCCCAGGTCGTTGGTGGTCCTCCTGATGTCCCACGGTGCGACCCGCGACGGGTCCGAGAATGCGGTGGCGCTGTGACCGTAATACCCGCCCGCCGCAATCGCGTTCAGGTCGGCCAGCAGGTTTCCGGGATGGTTGGGCGGGTCGGAAAAGGGGTCGTACTGCCCCACGATGTTGATCGTGTCGTATTGGCTCTCCACCGGAGCGGGGACGGTGTAGTCGATGATCGGCACGTGCGTCCCGGGCCCGAACACCTTGTAGAGCAGGTTGTCGGGGTTACCGGCCTTGATGAAGGTGAGCTGACCGGGCGGCGGCGCCGTCGGGTCGTGTGCCAGGCGCGCCTGCTCGCGGTCCAGCGCCAGCGAACCCTGGGACAGTCCGGCCACCGAGATGGGTCCGTCGGTGTTGCGGATCGCGGCATCGAGATTGTTCGCCCCGGTGGTCACGGAGCTGTTGACGGTCGGCGAACTCAGCCCGGTGACCGGCCAGAAGCTGCCCGGGTAGGGCACCACGCGGCGCACGGCCGCCGGACTGTAGTAGTTCGCGTCGATCTGCGGCTGCATCGCGGGATCGAAGTGATACAGCGACCGCAGCGGCCCGTAGGGGGACGGGGCCGTGCCGGGCACTATCAAAGCGGTGTCGGCGGCGGCGCCACCGGAATCGAAAACTATTGCGCACGCCAATGTTCCAACGGTGATGGCCGAGGTGAGCAGTTTGTTCACGAACTCTCCTCACGGCCTACCGAAAGAGCTACAGCAGGGATGCTACCGCGCACTGATGCTGGTCAGCCCGAGGACGAGCATGAAACAACCCGCGAAGGCCAGCAATACCGCGATGTCGCGGTGACCGCGGGACAGCAACCAGTTCCGCAGCCCGGCCATGACGGCACGCGTCTTGCGCGGCGCCGTGAGATACCCGATCAGTGGGAGCTCCGCCACGGTGAAGGCCACCAGGTTGAAGGCCACCAGCGCCTGAACCTGCGCGAGGGGCGCGGCGTGCGAGGCGAGGATGGCGGCCATCGAGCCCAGGTAGTTCGCCGACGGCAAAGCGGCGCCCATACCGCTAACCGCTGCGACACAGAGCGAGTCGCCCCGCAAGAAGACGCGTGCGCGGTCAGCCAGTTGCCGGCGGCCGCTCGGTGCCGGCCGCTCCAGCAGCGCAACGCCGCCAGTTCCGACCCTGACGGGCGCCTCGGCGGGGCGGGCGCGGCTGCGCGCCGAATCGCGCGTGGCCACCACAACGGCGATCAGCAAAGCCACGAGCCCGGAAGCGATTTGCACTTGCGCCACACTGACGTGGCCGACCACCGGCGCGGTCCGTAGCAGGAATAGCACCGTCAGCCCCACGCCCACGCCCATCGCGAAGCCACCACACAGAAACGCGAGCAACTGCCTGAGCGGGCTCCGCCGGCTGAGCAGCAGGATCACCAGACCGAGCCGGATCGGTTCGAAAATCACCGAGCCGGCCAATACCAGCACGGTGATCCACATGCTGGGCAACGTACCGCACGCGGCCAGGTCCAGCGCCCAAACTCGCCCGCACAAGCCGGTCTCGGCTGATCATGCCAGGGGTAGCGAATTTCGTCAGGCTGGGTTCAGACGGGTGTAACCCAAACGTCACGCGCACACGGGATGTCGCGGGGCGGACCCCGCCCAAAGCGGATATGCTGGGGGCTCCCGCAGCACCACTTGCGGCTGGAGAAATCCTGGGGGCGGCTGGGCCTGCCGGTCCGGTGCCGTCATTGTTGGTGCCCACCAGAGGGTTTCGTGGAGCAGCGTGAAACACGCCTGGCCGCGGGATGGCTGCGGGTGCCCCGGCGGGCTCGGCTCCGCGGCGACAGCGCGGACGGCAGGTCGCCTGAGCATCGCCCGGCGGGCGCGCAGCTGCGCCCCGCCGAGCCCAATAGCGCGGAGGTGCAGGGTATTCAGTGTTCGGCATAACCACTCTTCAAGACTGGACACCGCAGGCGCGCTCCGTCATCTGTTGGCACGCCTCACCGGCGGCGAGGGCCAAAGCGGCAGCGGCGCCGCCCAGTCCGGTTCCCCCCAGCTACCAGCAAACCCAACACCTTCGGCGCTACAGCGATCACGCCGCGCGGGGCCTGGACATGTCGCGCCTGATGATCTTCACCTGGGAGGTCCCCGGCCGCTGCGACGTCCGCGCCATGAACTACGCGGTCAATGCGCACATCCGCCGGCATGACACCTACCACAGCTGGTTCGACTACCGCGACGCCCAACAGATCGTTCGCCACACCATCGCCGACCCCGATGACATCGAACTCGTCCCGGTCGAGCACGGGGGGCTCACGCCCACGGAGTTGCGCGAACACATATCGACCCCGCAGCCGCTGCAGTGGGATTGTTTTCTGTTCGGAGTGGTGCAAAGCGACAACCATTTCACCTTCTACGCGAGCATCGCCCACCTCTGCGTCGACCCCATGATCGTCGGCGTTCTCTTCACGGAGATCCACCTGATGTACGCCACCCTGGTCGGTGGCGGCGCGCCCGTCGAACTCCCGGAGGCCGGGCGTTACGGCGAGTACTGCGTTCGGCAGCGGGAGGAGATGGCCGCGTTGACGGCCGACTCCCCCAAGGTGCGCGCGTGGACCGCCTTCGCCGCCGAAAACGGGGGGACGCTACCGCACTTTCCGCTGCGACTCGGCGACCTCTCGGTGCCCTATGCCGGCAAGCTCGTCACCGAGACGCTGATGGACGAACGGCAGACGGAACGGTTCGAGCGGGCCTGCGTGGCTGCGGATGCCCGCTTCAGCGGCGGTGTGTTCGCCTGCGCGGGCCTCACGCACCGTGAATTGACCGGTGCGGAAACGTTTTCCGCGGTAACGACTACCGATACCCGCAGGACGCCAACGGAATTGATGACGACTGGCTGGTTCACCGGCCTGGTTCCGGTCACGGTCGACATCGACGCCGGGCTTTTCGGGGACGCGGCGCACTCCGCGCAGACGTCCTTCGATTCGGGCATCGACTTGGCCACCATTCCGTTCGACCGGGTGCTGGAGTTGGCGCCCCCGGGGGCGGGTTTGGCCAGGCCGCGGCCCGGCAACTTCGTGATGTCGTTCCTGGACGCCAGCATCGCCCCGCTGTCCTCGGTCGCGAACTCCGACTTGAACTTTCGGATCTACGACGAGGGCAGGGTGTCCCATCAAGTCTCGCTGTGGGTCATCCGGCTACAACACGAGACCAAGGTGACGGTGTTGTTTCCCGACAACCCGGTCGCCCGCGAATCGGTGCGCCGGTACATCGACGCCTTGAAGTCGGCGTATGTCCGGGTGGCCGACGGCAGGCGCAGCCAGGTGTTCGCGCACTCGCCCGCGCGGCTAACCGCGCTGACTTAGCAGCTCGTCCAGGAGTGCGGTGAACTCCTCGGGTCGCGCCGGCGTGAAGGCGGGGCTGGGCTGAATGCCCGGCACGTCAAGCGTGATCAGCGTCGACTTGAACGGCCGGCTCACGTCCAGCGGGAGCCAGCGGCGCAAGTCCGAGCTGCCCCAGATCCGGAATCGATGCGTCAGCAGGCCCAACCCCTCGGCCTTGTACCCACGAACCGCGCCGAGTGCGATCACTTTCGACGTGCCGGAGGGAAAGTGGTAGCGGCGCAGGGTGATCGCCGCGCGGTCCAGCTGGACCAGGCCGTCGTCGTAACACTGGCCGTGGGTGGCGCTCATGCCCGCGAACTTCTCAGTTCGTGACCCCGCGCGGTCAGGCAGCGACCGTCGTCCAATCGCCATTGCCAGCCATGCAGGTTGCAGGTCAGCGTGTTGCCCTCGACCACACCGAATTTCGACAGGTCGGCCTTCAGGTGTGGGCAGCGGCGCTGAATTTCCCAGCCGTCCAGCGTGACCGACGAAGAATCGTCATGAGTCTCGGCGAACCAGCCGTCGGCGTAGGCAATCCGCTCGTCGGTGAGGCATTTGAAGAAGGTGTACAGGTATTCGTTATAACCGCCGACACGCCACGCCCTGAACCGGGTGGACAAGAAGATGGTGTTGACCCAATCGGGCTCCCGGTCGCGCAATACGGTGCGCACCAACTCCGGCGCTATGACGAAACCGTAACGGACCTTCTCGTCGGGAATGCGTTCGCGCACAGTACGTTTCGGGAAGTCCAGGATGACGGTTTCCGGGCCGATCACGAGTTCGACGGGATAGCCGATGCCGTCACAGATCTCGTCGCTCTGCGACATGATCGGTTCGAACAGCGCACGCAGCTGCTCCAGCAGCGGCTCGCCCGTGGCGGGCGCCCATCGCGCCTTCTCGGCGGCCAGGACGGGCGCCATCCGCTCGGCGTAGTCGGCGATGTAGGCCTGCTTGCCGGTGGTGAAGATCGCCTCGACCTGGTCGTCGGGCATCGGGTGGCTCAGCGAGTTCAGGGCGGTGCCGGTGAAGTCCGCGGTCGAGCCGGGGATCATCAGCAGGCCGCCGTTGTTGCCGTGGGCCCGCATCTGGTCGAGGAACACGATTTGGTCGGGGAAGATGTTGGCCGGATCGCCGTGGTCGTCGTTGAGATGGCGCAGTTCGGTGTCCAGGAAGCACGGCGGACCGGCCGACGGGATGACCCATGTGGCGCCCACCTGGGCGATGTACTGGCGGGCACGGTCCATCTGCCGCTGCCGCTTCTGGACGCCGAAGGACTCCTTGGCACGGGCGGGCATGTCGTAGACCATCGGGTACCAGATGGCGCCGGAGTACTGCAGCATGTGCACGTCGATGTGGCCGAACGCCGACGCCAACACGTCGAGATCGACCGGCCGGGCGTCGTTCATGTTGAAAGCCGTTGTGACGCCGTCGGAAACCACCAGCGCCGAGTCACCGAGCGGCCCGTCGGCCGGCGCGCGCAGCGCGATGATCATCACGTCGAGCTCGCCCTTCGGACCGCTGACGCGGTGTTTGACCGAGTTGCCGGTCTCGAAGAACCGGTAGAAACCCAACTCCTGCAACGCATTTCGCAAGTCCGGGACCGGGAAGTCCGGCAGCAGCACCACCGCGTCCTTATTGACGTGCTCGGCCAGGTTCTTGGCGTCGAAGTGGTCCTTGTGCAGGTGCGACAGGTACAGGTAGTCGCAGTCACCCAACTTGTCCCAGTCCAGTTGGCTGTTGTCCGGGAAGGGGAACCAGGACGCGAAGTACGCGGGGTTGACCCACGGGTCGCACAGGATGCTGCCCGCTGGGGTCTCGATCAGAAATCCGGCGTGACCTACGCTGGTGACCTGCACAAACACCTTCCTGGGGGCCGTACTCGCCCACGGCCCGGTAACGGGTTTTCAGCCCCCGAGCTTAGCGCGAGGCGGCATCGTCGGCCTCCCACAGCCGTCGGTAGAAGTCGATGCGAGCGGCGTCGGGCTCGACGCCGTAGGCCGCGAAGAATTCTCCGTCCCACACCCGGTCGGGGAAATTCCAGCCCAACGACAGCGTCGCGACCGCGAGGTCGGCCCACCGGTCGGCCACACCGAGGTCGCCCAGGTCGACATGCCCGCGGTACCGGCCGCGCCCGTCGACCAGGGTGTTGGGCGAGCAGGCGTCGCCGTGGCACACCACCAGGCGGTCGATGGGCGGCGGGCTGCCCAGCCGTGCACGCGCGACGGGTGTCAGGGCCGCCAGCCGGCCCTCGACCGACCAGTCGAACGGGCAGGACGACACCGGTAGCCGGTCATGCAGCCTGCGCAGGCCGAGGGCGATCGCGCGCACGGCCACCTCGGGTGTGGCCCGCAGGCGCGGATGTACGGCCGAGACGCCGGGCAGTGCCCGGGTATGCAGCCAGGCGCAGCCCCCGTCGACGCCGGCGCCCAGCACCGGCGGCACCAGCACGTACCGGGCGGCCCAACGCAGGCGCTCCGCTTCACGGGCAAAGTCGGTCACGCCGGCTTCCGCGACCTTGATGAACTCGGCGCCGCCGGCGTCGGGGCCGATCCGGAAGGTCACCCCACCGATCTCGTTGACCCACACGGCGCGAACCACCCTGCCGCCGGCAAACCGGCGAACCACTTCGGGCGGCGGAACGGGTGCCGCGGGGAAGCTCAAGCGATGGCCTCCTTTTCGCCACCTCGGGTGACTCACAGCCAGGAGCATTAGGCTGATCAGCTGTGGAACCGGTATACGGGACTGTCATTCAACTTGCCCGCCTGGTTTGGCGCCTACAGGGCCTCAAGATCACCGTGGCGGGGGTCGAAAACCTGCCCAAAACCGGCGGTGCCGTGATCGCCATCAACCACACCGGCTACCTCGACTTCACGTTCGCGGGTCTGCCCGCCTACCAGCAGGGACTGGGACGCAAGGTGCGGTTCATGGCCAAGCAGGAGGTGTTCGACAACAAGATCACCGGCCCGATCATGCGCAGCCTGCGGCACATCTCGGTGAATCGGCAGGACGGCGCCGCCTCCTACGAGGAGGCGGTCAGGAACCTCAAGGACGGTGAGCTGGTCGGCGTCTACCCCGAAGCCACCATCAGCCGCAGCTTCGAGATCAAGGAATTCAAGTCGGGCGCCGCCCGGATGGCCGTCGAGGCCGGGGTGCCGATCGTTCCGGTGATCGTCTGGGGCGCGCAGCGCATCTGGACCAAGGGGCACCCGAAAAAGTTGATGCGGCCGAAGGTGCCCGTCACGGTGCTGGTCGGCGAGCCGATCGAACCGACGTTGGGCGTCGAGGAGCTCAAGGGGCTGTTGCACTCGCGGATGCAACACCTGCTGGAGCGGGCCCAGGAGATGTACGGGCCGCACCCGGCGGGTGAGTTCTGGGTGCCGCGGCGGTTGGGCGGCAGCGCCCCTTCGCTGGCCGAAGCCGCCCGGATGGACGCCGAGGAGGCCGCCGCTCGCGCTGCCCGCCGGGCCGGACCCACGGGAGCTCCGGAGTAGCGATCAATGGTGGAGCCCGTCTTCCGCACGCTCGAGATTCTGGCTCGGCTGGTGGTCGTCGCCACCAACACCGAGATCTCCTACGGAGGCGAGGAGCACATCCCCGACACCGGCGGCGCCGTGATCGCGATCAACCACACCAGCTATGTCGACTTCCTGCCCGCCGCGCTGGCCGTGCACCGGCGGAGACGGCGGCTCAGGTTCATGATCAAGGCCGAAATGCAGCAGGTGCGGATCGTCAACTTCCTGATCAAGCACACCCGGACTATTCCGGTGGACCGCGGCGCCGGGGCCGGCGCCTACGCCGTGGCCGTGCAACGGCTCCGCGAGGGCGAGCTGGTGGGGGTTTATCCGGAGGCCACCATCAGCCGCAGCTTCGAGCTCAAGGAATTCAAGACGGGCGCCGCGCGCATGGCCATCGAAGCCGACGTTCCCATCGTCCCGGTGATCGTCTGGGGCGCCCACCGGATCTGGACCAAAGACCACCCACGCAACCTGAGCCGCGCCAAGGTACCGATTAAAGTGCAGGCAGGCGCGCCAGTGCCGGCGGCCGAAGACATCGCGCAGACCGACGCCGCACTGCGCGAGTCGATGACCGCACTGCTGCACCGGGTCCAAGCGGACTATCCGCACGAGCCGGGGGCGTACTGGACGCCGCGCCGGCTGGGCGGTGGGGCACCGACCATGGCGGAGGCGGCCCGGATGGAGGCGGACGAGGCGGCGGCGCGGGCCGCGGGCCGAGGCGGACGGCCGTCCCGGTAGACGAAGGAGAAGACATGCCCGAGGGGTTCTACCGGTTGTGCGAGTGGGTCGTACCGCCGATGGTTGCGATGCAGGGAACCAAGTTCACCTATCGCGGGCTGGAAAACATCCCCGAGCGGGGCGGCGCGCTGCTGGCCCAGAACCACACCAGCTACCTGGACTGGTTGCCAACGCTGCTCGCGGTGCGCGAGCGCCACCGGCGGGCGTACTTCATGATCAAAGCCGAGATGGCCGACGTGAAGGCGGTCAACTATGTGATCAACCACGCCAGGCTGATCCCGGTGGACCGCACCAACGGGAACGGCGCGCTCGAGCTGGCCACGCAGCGCCTGCGGCAGGGCGAGCTCATCGGGATGCACCCCGAAGCCACGATCAGCCGCAGTTTCGAGCTGCGCGAGTTCAAGAGCGGTGCGGCCCGGATGGCGCTGGACGCCCAGGTGCCGATCGTTCCGGTGATCGTCTGGGGTGCCCATCGGATTTGGCC
>NZ_LZJB01000126.1:0-3889 GCF_001666895.1 Mycobacterium sp. E3298 | reverse complement strand
AGATCGCCGCCGCCGGACCGCTCCTGGTGGCCCTCGGCGTGTGCCTGCTGGCGGGGCTGGTGTCCTTCGCCTCCCCGTGCGTGGTGCCGCTGGTGCCCGGCTACCTGTCCTACCTGGCCGCCGTCGTGGGCGTCGACGAGCAGCCCCTGCCCGGCCAGGTCAAAGCGCCGCCGTCGGCGCGGTGGCGGGTCGCGGGCTCGGCGGCGCTGTTCGTCGCCGGATTCACCACGATCTTCGTGCTGGGCACGGTCGCGGTCCTCGGGATGACGACCACGCTGATCACCAACCAGCTGCTGCTGCAGCGGGTCGGGGGCGTGCTGACGATCGTGATGGGGCTCGCCTTCGTCGGCCTGATCCCGGCACTGCAACGCCAGGCCCGGTTCAGCCCGCGCCAGCTGACGACCGTCGCCGGGGCGCCGCTGCTGGGCGCGGTCTTCGCGTTGGGCTGGACGCCGTGCCTGGGGCCGACGCTGGCCGGCGTGATCACCGTGGCCTCGGCCACCGACGGCGCGAGCGTGGCCCGCGGGATCGTCCTGGTGATCGCGTACTGCCTGGGGCTGGGCATACCGTTCGTGCTGCTGGCGTTCGGCTCGGCCGGCGCCGTGGGCGCCCTGGGCTGGCTGCGGCGCCACACCCGGGCCATCCAGGTTTTCGGCGGCGCGCTGCTGATCGCGGTCGGTGTCCTGCTGGTCAGCGGGGTGTGGAACGACTTCGTCTCCTGGCTGCGCGACGCGTTCGTGTCCGACGTGAGGCTGCCGATCTGATGGCGAGACTCCTTGCCTGGGGGCGCAACACCTGGCGCGCGTTGACCTCGATGGGCACCGCGCTGGTGCTGCTGTTCCTGCTCGCGTTGGGCGCGATACCGGGGGCGCTGCTGCCGCAGCGCAGCCTGAACGCCGGAAAGGTCGACGACTACCTGAAGGCCCACCCGGTCATCGGGCCGTGGCTGGATCGGCTGCAGGCGTTCAACGTGTTCTCCAGCTTCTGGTTCACGGCCGTCTACGTGCTGCTGTTCGTGTCGCTGGTCGGCTGCCTGACGCCGCGGATGATCGAGCACGCCCGCAGCCTGCGCGCCACCCCCGTGGCCGCCCCGCGCAACCTGGCCCGCCTGCCCAAGCACGCCAGCGCGCAGCTGCCGGCCGACCCCGACGAGCTGAACGCCCTGGCGAACAACATCACCGGCCGGCTGCGCGGCTGGCGCACCGCCATCCGACACCCCGACGACGACGAGGCCGGCCTGGTCGAGGTGTCCGCCGAGAAGGGCTACCTGCGCGAATTCGGCAACATCGTCTTCCACTTCTCGTTGCTGGGCCTGCTGGTCGCGGTGGCCGTCGGGAAGCTTTTCGGCTACGAGGGCAACGTCATCGTCATCGCCGACTCCGGCCCGGGCTTCTGCTCGGCCTCGCCGGCCGCGTTCGACTCGTTCCGCGCCGGCAACACCGTCGACGGCACGTCGCTGAATCCGATCTGCATCCGGGTCAACGACTTCCAGGCGCACTACCTGCCGTCGGGGCAGGCCACCTCGTTCGCCGCCGACATCGACTACCAATCGGGCGGCGATCTCACGGCGAACACCTGGCGGCCCTACCGCCTGGAGGTCAACCACCCGCTGCGAATCGGCGGCGACCGGGTGTACCTGCAGGGCCACGGCTACGCGCCCACCTTCACCGTGAGGTTCCCGGACGGGCAGACGCGCACGTCGACCGTGCAATGGCGGCCGGACAACCCGCAGACGCTGCTCTCGTCGGGGGTGGTGCGCATCGACCCGCCCGCCGGCAGCTATCCCAATGCCGCCGACCGCCGCCAGCACGAGATCGCGATCCAGGGCCTGCTGGCGCCGACCGAGCAGCTCGACGGCACCCTGTTGTCGTCGCGTTTCCCGGCCCTGAACGCCCCGGCGGTGGCCGTCGACATCTACCGCGGCGACACCGGGCTGGACACCGGCCGGCCGCAGTCGCTGTTCACGCTGGATCCGCGACTGATCCAGCAGGGCCGGCTGACCAAGGAGAAGCGGGTCAACCTGCGGGCCGGACAGGAGGTCCGGATCGAGGCGGGCCCGGCGGCCGGCACCGTCGTCCGCTTCGACGGCGCCGTGCCGTTCGTCAACCTGCAGGTCTCCCACGACCCAGGGCAGATCTGGGTGCTCGTTTTCGCCATCACGATGATGGCCGGCCTGCTGGTGTCGCTGCTGGTGCGCCGCCGCCGGGTGTGGGTCAGGCTCACTCCGGGGACCGGTACGGTGAACGTCGAGTTGGGCGGGCTGGCCCGCACCGACAACTCCGGGTGGGGCGACGAGTTCGAGCGGTTGACCGAGCGGGTGCTGGACGGCCTGGGCCGGCCCGACGTCGCGGAGGCGGTCAAGCCCCCCGCGTCCAGAAGGAGTTCTGAGGTGGACGTCAAATGAACACACTGCACGTCAACGTCGGGCTGGCACGCTACTCCGACTGGGCGTTCACGTCGGCGGTGGTGGCGCTCGTCATCGCGTTGCTGCTGCTGGCCTTCGAGCTGGCGTACGCAGGCGGCCGCCGGGTCGACCGGCGCGAACGGGTGTTGGCCGGCGCGGTCGCCTCGGACAGCGTCACCCCCGGCATCGTCGAGGACGTCCCCGGGCGGCCGCTGGACGAGCGCGTCGGGCGGGCCGGGCTGGCCGTGGTCTACCTCGGCATCGGACTGCTGTTCGCCTGCATCGTGCTGCGCGGCCTGGCCACCGTGCGGGTGCCGTGGGGCAACATGTACGAGTTCATCAACCTGACCTGCATGTGCGGGCTGCTCGCCGGGGCGTTCGTGTTGCGCCGCCCGCAATACCGCCCGCTGTGGGTCTTCCTGCTGGTGCCGGTGCTGATCCTGCTCACGGTGTCCGGGCGCTGGCTCTACACCAACGCCGCCCCGGTGATGCCCGCGCTGCAGTCCTACTGGCTGCCCATCCACGTCTCGGTGGTCAGCCTGGGCTCCGGGGTGTTCATGGTCGCCGGCATTGCCAGCATCCAGTTCCTGTTGCGCACCTCACGGCTTGGGGAGCCGGGCGCCGAGGGCACCCTGGCCCGGATCGTGCGGCGCTTCCCCGACGCGCAGACGCTGGACCGCGTCGCCTACCGGACCACGATCTTCGCGTTCCCGGTCTTCGGGTTCGGGGTCATCTTCGGCGCGATCTGGGCGGAGGAGGCGTGGGGGCGGTATTGGGGCTGGGACCCCAAGGAGACCGTGTCCTTCGTCGCCTGGGTGATCTACGCCGCCTACCTGCACGCCAGGTCGACGGCGGGGTGGCGGGACAGGAAGGCGGCCTGGATCAACGTCGCGGGGTTCGTGGCCATGGTCTTCAATCTGTTCTTCGTTAACCTGGTGACCGTGGGCCTGCATTCGTATGCGGGCGTGGGGTGACCGCCAGCGACCGACCCAAGTAACGCAACAAGGGGGAGTGCACGTGTCCGACCATCCGTTGACGGGCGTGGGGGCGCCCGAGGAACCGACCACGCAAATGCCTCCGCAGGGGCCGGCTGCCTCGCCCGTGAACGCCGACGAACCGCCCGCCGACGGCGGCGATGCGCCGACCCGCGCCTTCGCCGGGTTCCGCACCGAACGGCGGCCCGAGCGGCGGGAGGCGGCGCCGCCGACCACGCCCCGGCCCGCGGGTATGCCGCCCTGGGATTCCACCCCGGTGACCGGAATCCCGCGGGTCGACCCGACGGCGTACGGCGCCTACTACAACGGCCCGGCCGCCGCGCCGCCCCCGCAAGCCCCGCCGCGGCCGGAGCCGCTGCCGCACACGCCGTACCCCGAGCTGTCCACCGGGATGCTGCTGCGGCCGGTCAAGCCGCCGCCGTCGGAGGGCTGGCGCCGGCTGCTCTACGAGGTGTCCGGCCACCTGATCAACCTCGGTGAGAGCCCGCGG
>NZ_LZJB01000125.1:0-42838 GCF_001666895.1 Mycobacterium sp. E3298 | reverse complement strand
GGACGCCTCGATCGGACCCAGCCCCATGATCTCCGGCGACAGGCCGCTGACGCCGGTGGACACGATGCGCGCCAGCGGGGTCAGGCCGAGTTCCTTGGCCTTGGTGTCGCTGGTGATCACCAGCGCGGCGGCGCCGTCGTTCAGCGGGCAGGCGTTGCCCGCCGTCACGGTGCCGTTGGGCCGGAACACCGGCTTGAGCTCGCTGACCTTCTCATACGTGGTACCGGGACGGGGGCCGTCGTCGGTGCTGACGGTGGTGCCGTCGGGCAGGGTCACCGGAACGATCTCGCGCTCGAAGAACCCACTCTTGATCGCTTCCTCGGCGCGGTTCTGGCTGCGCACGCCCCAGCGGTCCTGCTCCTCCCGGCTGACGCCGGTGAGGATGGCGACGTTCTCGGCGGTCTGACCCATCGCGATGTAGACGTCGGGCACGTTCCCGTCGGCCCGCGGGTCGTGCCATTCGTCGGCGCCGCCCGCCGCGGCGGCGGTGCGCTCCTGGGCCTCGTCGAACAACGGGTTCTTGGTGTCCGGCCATGAGTCGGAGTTGCCCTTGCCGAACCGGGACACGGTCTCCACGCCGGCCGAGATGAACGCGTCGCCCTCGCCGGCCTTGATGGCGTGGAACGCCATCCGGGTGGTCTGCAGCGACGAGGAGCAGTACCGGTTGACGGTGGTGCCGGGCAGGAAGTCATAGCCGAGCTCGACGGCGACCACCCGCGCCATGTTGAAGCCGGACTCGCCGCCGGGCAGGCCGCAGCCCAGGATCAGGTCGTCGATCTGGTGGGGGTTGAGCGCGGGCACCTTGTCCAGCGCCGCGCGCACCATCTGGGCGGCCAGGTCGTCGGGTCGCATGGAGACCAGCGACCCCTTCATCGCGCGGCCGATCGGCGAGCGGGCGGCGGAGACAATAACGGCTTCAGGCATGACGGTTCCCTTCAAATCCCTTCCGGATTCCGGCGAGCTCGCTTCACAAACCGTTGACTGGACGCCGACGGACTAGGACAAATCTAGTCGTTGCCAACCGGTGGGCACGAGGACGGGGCGGGTCCCGGCGCCGGGCGACGCCACAGCCGCGACATCACGCTGGTTCGGGTGTGCCGCTGTCCGAGCACCGGCGGGGTCGTCGACGCCGCCAATTCCAGCGGCGGGATGTCGACCTCCTCGCCCAGCGCCTCGCACAGCGCGCGCAGCAGCGCGTCGGCCGCGATCGCGTACGCCGGGGCGGACGGGTGGAAGCCGTCGGGGGAGAACATCACGTGCGGCGTCGACCGGAATTGGGGTGTCAGCAACTGCCCGAGCGGTACCGGCATGCCGCCCGCGGCCCGGACCGCCGCGGCCTGGGCGCGCGCGAGCTGCGAGCAGCGCTCGTGCGCCAGCGACCGAAGCGGTTGCGGGATGGCGGTGATGACACCCAGGTCGGGACAGGTGCCGGCGACCACCACCGCGCCGCGGGCGCGGAGCTTGCGAACGCTGAGCCCCAGCCGCTGCGCCGACTGGCTCACGCCGTTGAGGGCCGTCACGTCGTTGGCGCCCACCATGATCACCGCCGCGTCCGGCGGCGCCCCGGCCACGAACATCGCATCCACCTGGCCGCACACCCCCTTCGACGTGGCGCCGACGATGGCCTTTGTGCTCAGCCGGATCCGCTTGCCGGTCTGCTCGGCGAGGCCCCGGGCGATCCGGACCCCCGGCACCTCCTCGGGGCTCACGCACCCGTACCCGGCGGCGGTGGAATCGCCGAAGATCATCAAATGCAGGTCGACGGGCATGCCGCGGTGCCAACGCTCCACCGGCCCGCCGCCGCGGGTGTACACCCCGTCGGCGCGCGGCGGGATGTCCCATGACTTGGGGATGACGGTGCGCGCGTGCGTCGCCTGACCGACGAGCAGGTTGCGCGCACCCAGATAGGCAGTTCCTGTCGAGGCGAGGGCGCCTGCGGTGGCCAGGGCGATCGCCGAACGACGGGGCACCCGCATGGTCACGCAACCTATTTTAGATGGGCTTGCATGTTTGCGGGGTCGGGCGACGAACAATGTGGTCACGGGAGGAATCAAATTGGTAACGAATCAGACTTTTTAAATGTTCTCTTAAGAAGTGCCTGTCAAGCTGAGTCGGCGGGGTTGGCTGAGTGCCTTGGATGAGCGGCTGAACCAGACGCTTAGCTGCCTCGTCACATGCTGTATCGCACTACAACGGCGTAGGAAGTGTTGAGCATGAGCGCACCCGGTCAGGTATCCGGTTCCCCCCGGACTGCCCTTCGTCCTTATCAAGTTCTCAAGGCGCGTCGCGCGGAAACGCGCCGGTACGCGATGAGCGACGGCGCGCCGGTCGAGGTCCTCGAGTCCGGGCCCAGCGTTGCTGCGCGGCTGGCCAACCTGACGTCGCGGGTGACCATCCGGCCGGTGCTGTCCGTCGGTAGCCACGTCCCCAACTTCCCCTGGCCCTGGGGGCTGATCGACCTGGCGGCCCGGGTGGTGCTGCCGGTGTCGGCCACCGTGCGCGAGACGGTGAAGCTGCCCAACGCCTCGGCGCAGCTGGTGCGCGCGCCCGGTGTGCTGCCCGCCGACGGCACCCGCCGGGTGGTCGTCTACTTCCACGGCGGCGCGTTCCTGACGTGCGGGGCCAATTCGCACGGCCGGCTGGTCGAGACGTTGTCTCAGTCCGCCGACGCGCCGATCTTGGTGGTCAACTACCGGCTGCTGCCCAAGCACTCGATCGGGATGGCCCTCGACGACTGCCACGACGGCTACCAGTGGTTGCGGCTGCGCGGATATCAGCCGGATCAGATCGTGCTGGCAGGCGACTCCGCCGGCGGCTACCTGGCGCTCGCGCTGGCGCAACGCCTCCAGGAGGAGGGCGAGGAGCCCGCGGCGCTGGTGATGATCTCGCCGCTGCTGCAGCTGGCGAAGGAAGACAAGCAGGCCCATCCCAACATCAACACCGACGCGATGTTCTCGCACCGGGCGTTCGACGCGCTGGCCGAGCTGGTCGCCAGCGCGGCCACCAAGCACAAGGTCGCGGGGCGGCCCGAGGAGACCTACGAGCCGATCGAGCACATCAAGCCCGGCCTGCCGCGGACGCTGATCCACGTCTCGGGATCCGAGGTGTTGCTGCACGACGCGCGGCTGGCGGCGAGCCGGTTGGCCTCGGTCGGGGTGCCGGCCGAGGTGCGGGTGTGGCCCGGCCAGATTCACGACTTCCAGTTGGCCGCGCCGATCGTCCCCGAGGCGGTCCGGTCGCTGCGCCAGATCGGCGACTATATCCGCGAGGCCACCGGCTAGCGCAACGCCGCGGGCGTCAGGGGGAAGCCGTCGTGCACCGCGGGAACGTGCCTGACACGATGAACGCATGCGGATCGCCCAGCACATCAGTGAGCTCATCGGCGGCACGCCGCTCGTGCGCCTGAATTCCGTCGTCCCCCAGGGCGCCGGCACCGTGGCGGCCAAGGTCGAGTACCTCAACCCCGGGGGCAGCTCGAAGGACCGGATCGCGGTCCGCATGATCGACGCCGCCGAGGCGAGCGGGCTCCTGAAGCCCGGCGGCACCATCGTCGAACCCACCTCCGGCAACACCGGCGTCGGCCTGGCGCTGGTCGCCCAGCAGCGCGGGTACAAGTGCGTGTTCGTCTGCCCCGACAAGGTCGGCGAGGACAAGCGCAACGTGCTGCTCGCCTACGGCGCCGAGGTGGTGGTCTGCCCGACGGCCGTGCCGCCCGAGCACCCGGACAGCTACTACAGCGTCTCCGACCGGCTGACCCGGGAGATCGACGGCGCCTGGAAGCCCGACCAGTACGCCAACCCCGAGGGCCCGGCCAGTCACTACGCCAGCACCGGCCCGGAGATCTGGGCGGACACCGACGGCAAGGTCACCCATTTCGTCGCCGGCATCGGCACCGGCGGCACGATCACCGGCGCGGGCCGCTACCTCAAGGAGGTGTCGGGCGGCGCCGTGCGGATCATCGGCGCGGACCCCGAGGGGTCGGTGTACTCCGGGGGCACCGGCCGGCCCTACCTGGTCGAGGGCGTGGGCGAGGACTTCTGGCCCGCCGCCTACGACCCGACCGTGCCCGACCAGATCATCGCGGTGTCCGACTCCGACTCGTTCGACATGACCCGGCGGTTGGCCCGCGAGGAGGCGATGCTGGTCGGGGGGTCGTGCGGGATGGCGGTGGTGGCCGCGCTGAAGGTCGCCGAGGAGGCCGGCCCCGACGCTCTGGTGGTCGTGCTGCTGCCCGACGGCGGCCGCGGCTACATGGCGAAGATCTTCAACGACGCCTGGATGTCGTCGTACGGGTTCCTGCGCAGCCGCCTCGACGGTTCCACCGAGGAGTCCACGGTGGGCGACGTGCTGCGCGGCAAGTCCGGCGCCCTGCCCGACCTGGTGCACACCCATCCGTCCGAAACCGTGCGCGACGCCATCGGCATCCTGCGCGAGTACGAGGTGTCCCAGATGCCCGTGGTCGGCGCCGAGCCGCCGGTGATGGCCGGCGAGGTCGCGGGCAGCGTCTCCGAGCGCGAGCTGCTGTCGGCCGTCTTCGAGGGCCGGGCCAAGTTGGCCGACGCCGTCGCGCTGCACATGAGCCCGCCGCTGCCGATGATCGGCGCGGGGGAGTTGGTCAGCGCGGCGGGCAAGGCCCTGCGCGACTGGGATGCGTTGATGGTGGTCGAGGAGGGCAAACCCGTCGGGGTGATCACCCGATATGACCTGCTCGGCTTCCTTTCGGACGGGCCGCGGCGACGCTGACGACGCGCCCGTCCGGCGCGTGACGATGTCTCGCCCGGCCGCTGTGCGCTCGGGTACTGTAATGCCGCCTGGTTCAGCTGGTCCGCAGTGGAAGGGGTGCTCGTGACCGATCAACCGCCGCCCGGCGGCGACTACCCGCCGCCGCCCGGACCGGCGATCCGCACGTTGCCGACGGAGTCCTACACGCCGTGGCTCAGCCGGTTCCTGGCGTTCGTCATCGACATCCTCCCGTACGCCGTCGTCCACGGCATCGGCACCGGGATCCTCGTCGCCACGCAGCAGACGGCGTGCGTCACCGACGTGACGCAGTACGCCGTCAACCAGTACTGCGCGACGCAAAACTCGACCATCGGCCTGGCCGCGCAGTGGCTGGCCTCGCTGGTGGGTCTGTTCTATCTGATCTGGAACTACGGCTACCGCCAGGGCACCACCGGGTCGAGCGTCGGCAAGTCGGTGATGAAGTTCAAGGTGGTCAGCGAGGTCACCGGCCAGCCCATCGGTTTCGGGATGTCGGTGGTGCGTTCCCTGGCGCACTTCGTCGACGCGATCATCTGCTTCATCGGTTTCCTTTTCCCGCTGTGGGATTCGAAGCGGCAAACGCTGGCGGACAAGATCATGACGACCGTCTGCCTGCCGTCCGACGGAACCGAGCAGCTGCCGGGCTAGTCGTGCGGGCGCGGTAGCCGGGGCGGCCGTCGCCTAGGCTGATCGTCGATGAGCGCCGACCGCACCGGACACTTCACCGGACTCGCCACCAAAGCGATTCACGCCGGCTACCGGCCGGACCCGGCGACCGGGGCGGTCAACGCCCCGATCTACGCCAGCAGCACCTTCGCCCAGGACGGCGTCGGCACGCTGCGCGGAGGATTCGAATACGCGCGCACCGGAAACCCGACGCGCGCCGCGCTGGAGGCCTCGCTCGCGGCGGTCGAAGAAGGCGGCCACGGGCGGGCGTTCGCCTCGGGCATGGCCGCCACCGATTGCGCCCTGCGGGCGATGCTGCGGCCCGGCGACCACGTGATCATCCCCAACGACGCCTACGGCGGCACCTTCCGGCTGATCGACAAGGTGTTCACGCAGTGGGGCGTTCACTACACGCCGGTCGCGCTGTCCGACCTCGACGCCGTCCGCGCGGCCATCACGCCGCAGACCCGCCTGATCTGGGTGGAGACGCCGACCAACCCGCTGCTGTCCATCGCCGACATCGCGGCCCTCGCCGAAGTCGGTCAGCAGTACTCGTCAAAGGTGTTGGTGGACAACACTTTTGCCTCACCTGCGCTGCAGCAGCCGCTGACGCTGGGCGCCGACGTGGTGCTGCATTCGACCACCAAGTACATCGGTGGCCACTCCGACGTGGTGGGCGGCGCGCTGATCACCAACGACGCCGAGCTGGACGTGGCTTTCGCGTTCCTGCAGAACGGAGCCGGGGCGGTGCCCGGCCCGTTCGACGCCTACCTGACCATGCGCGGGCTGAAGACCTTGGTGCTGCGGATGCAGCGGCACAGCGAAAACGCCTCGGCCGTAGCCGAATACCTCGCCGGGCACCCGGCGGTGAGCGCCGTGCTGTATCCCGGCCTGCCGGGCCATCCCGGGCACGAGGTCGCCGCCCGGCAGATGCGCGGGTTCGGCGGCATGGTGTCGGTGCGCATGCGGGGCGGCCGGCAGGCCGCGCGGGATCTGTGCGCCCGCACCGAGGTGTTCATCCTGGCCGAATCGCTCGGGGGGGTCGAGTCGCTGATCGAGCACCCCAGCGCCATGACGCACGCGTCGACGGCCGGTTCCCAACTGGAAGTGCCCGACGACCTGGTGCGGCTGTCGGTCGGCATCGAAGACGAGGCGGACCTGCTGGCCGACCTCGAGCAGGCCCTCGGCTGACCAGCGCCCCGACGGCGCCTACGAGTGGTACGGCTCCGCGCTGACGAGCGTGACCTCGACGGTGTTGCCGTTGGGCACCACGTAGCTGCGGGTCTCGCCCACCTTGGCGTCGATCAGGGCTCCGCCCAGCGGTGAGTTGGGCGAGTACACCTCGAGCTTGCCGTCGTTGACGCCCTCCTGGCGGGTGGCGATCAGGAAGGTCTCACTGTCCGACTTGTCGCCGTTGTAGTAGACCTTCACCACCGAACCGGGCAATGCGACACCGGACTGCTTGGGCGCTTCGCCGACCTTGGCGTTGTTGAGCAGGTCCTGCAGCTGACGGATGCGGGCCTCCTGCTGGCCCTGCTCCTCACGGGCGGCGTGGTAGCCGCCGTTCTCGCGCAGGTCGCCTTCTTCCCGGCGGTCGTTGATCTCCGCGGCGATGACCGGACGATTCGCGATCAATTGATCGAGCTCCGCCTTCAGCCGGTCATGTGACTCCTGGGTCAGCCACGTCACCGAAGTGTCCGTCATCTCGTCGTGCTCCTCGTGTTGTCGTTCCGCGAAACCGCGTAAGCCTGTTAAACCCCACCGCCGGAGGTATCCGGGTTCTCTCCCCGAGTGCTGCCGATCCGTTGTGCTCACGGCCTTAATGCAGCAATACACGGTCCCATCAGGAACCGTGCATTCACCCATGTTACCACCGCGCAAACAATTGATGACCCCAAATTCGCAGTTCGGCTGTTGTCCGGGGGCTCACGCCGGCCGCAGATAGGCGGGCACGTCGGTTCCGCACCCGTAGATGTCGGCCATCACGGGCGGTTTGCTGGACTTCACCGTGGTGGTCAGCTGCACCGTGGCCGCCTCGGACGGAGGCACCAGCACCTCCCGGCGGCCCGTCTCGCTGCCGTCCTTGGCCCGGACCCGCACGATGCAGTCCACCGGCCGCGACGGATCGGATCGCGTCACGCTGATCGTTACCGACGCGGTCTGGTCGTCGACCAGCCGATAGCCGGCCAGCGTGCCCGTCACGGCGCTGGTGCCCAGCCGGTGGTAGCCGACGACGGCGATCACCAGGCCGGCGGCGACCACCAGCGCGCCGAGGCCGACGATGACCCAGCGCCGGCGCACCCGGGAGCGCCCGTAGCGGCTCTCCGGGCGGGAGGCGGAAGTTTCGGTCATCTGGTGGGTATGCCTGGATGGTCGGCTGCCGGGCGGTGGCCGGCAGCATGCAACGATCTGAAGAACTGGAATTATAGGTTCGCAACCGGCGACCAGTTGACCGACAAGGGGGCACGTGAGCGAGCTGCGGTTGATGGCGGTGCACGCCCACCCCGACGACGAGTCCAGCAAGGGCGCCGCCACCCTCGCCCGGTACGCCGACGAGGGGCACCGGGTGCTGGTGGTGACGCTGACCGGTGGTGAACGCGGCGACATTCTCAACCCGGCGATGGACCTGCCCGAGGTGCACGGCCACATCGCCGAGATCCGCCGTGACGAGATGGCGAAGGCCGCCGAGATCCTCGGTGTCGAGCACACCTGGCTCGGCTTCGTCGACTCCGGCTTGCCGCAGGGGGACCCGCCGCCCCCGCTGCCGGAAGGATGCTTCGCGCTGGTGCCGCTGGAGGAGTCGGTCGAGGCGTTGGTCCGCGTCGTTCGCGAGTTCCGCCCGCACGTGATCACCACCTACGACGAGAACGGCGGCTACCCGCACCCCGATCACATTCGCTGCCACCAGGTTTCGGTCGGCGCCTTCGAGGCGGCCGGCGACTATCGGCGTTTTCCCGATGCGGGCGAGCCGTGGACGGTGTCCAAGCTCTACTACATCCACGGGTTCCTGCGGGCCCGGATGCAGTTGCTGCACGACGAAGCCGTCAAGCACGGCCAGGAACCCCCGTTCAAGAAGTGGCTCGAGCATTGGGACGCCGCGCACGACCCCTTCGAGTCCCGGGTGACGACGCGCGTCGAGTGCTCGAAGTACTTCAGCCAGCGTGATGACGCGCTGCGGGCCCACACCACCCAGATCGACCCCGAGCACGACTTCTTCGCCGCGCCCATCGAATGGCAGCAGCGGCTGTGGCCGACGGAGGAATTCGAGCTCGCGCGCTCGCGCGTCCCCGTCCGGCTGCCCGAGGACGACCTGTTCGCCGGAATCGAGAGTGACGGGTGAACCACGTTCTTCTGATGGCGAGCGCGCTGGCGGACGGCGCGCCGCAGCACACCGGGCCCGATTTCGGCAAGGCCAGCCCGATCGGGCTGCTGATCGTCGTGTTGCTGCTGATCGCCACGCTGTTGCTGCTGCGGTCGATGAACCGGCAGCTCAAGAAGGTGCCCAAGTCGTTTGACCCCGAGCCCGACCAGGCCGCCGACGAGAGGACCGAAGGGGTCGACGGCGCCGACGGACAGCCGCCGGACCAGGCCAAGGGATCGCAGCGGCCCCCGGGACCGGGCGATGAGCCGGGCTGACGCCGCTACGACCAACACCCTCGGGCTGGCCACCAGCCCATATTTGCGCCAGCACGCCGACAACCCGGTGCACTGGCAGCAGTGGACCCCGCAGGCCCTGGCGGCCGCGGCCGAGCGCGACGTGCCGATCCTGCTTTCCATCGGCTACGCGGCCTGCCACTGGTGTCACGTCATGGCCCACGAATCGTTCGAGGACGACGAGGTGGCCGCCGCCATGAACTCCGGATTCGTCTGCATCAAAGTCGATCGGGAGGAGCGCCCGGATCTCGACGCCGTCTACATGAACGCCACCGTCGCGCTGACCGGGCACGGGGGTTGGCCGATGACGTGTTTCCTGACGCCGGACGGACGGCCGTTCTTCTGCGGCACTTACTACCCGAAAGATGGCTTTCTGCAACTTCTTTCGGCCGTATCCGCCACCTGGCGCCAGCGCCGCGGCGAGGTGGAGGAGGCGTCCGACGCCATCGCCGGCGAGCTGCGTGCGATGTCGGCGGGCCTGCCCTCCGGCGGCCCGGACGTCGCGCCCGCGCTGTGTGACCACGCGGTGGCCGCGGTGCTCCACGACCAGGACACCGCACGCGGCGGCTTCGGCGGCGCACCCAAATTCCCGCCGTCGGCGATTCTCGAGGCGCTGCTGCGCAACTACGAACGCACCGGATCCCAGGCGGCGCTGGATGCGGTCGCGCGCACCGGCACGGCGATGGCCCGCGGCGGCATCTACGACCAGCTCGCCGGCGGCTTCGCCCGCTACAGCGTCGACAACGCCTGGGTGGTGCCGCATTTCGAGAAGATGCTGTACGACAACGCGTTGCTGCTGCGCGCCTACGCGCACTGGGCCCGGCGCACCGGGGACCCGTTGGCGCGCCGGGTCGCCGCCCAGACGGCGCGGTTTCTGCTCGACGACCTGGCCGACGGCGCCGTGTTCACGTCGTCGCTGGACGCCGACGCCGACGGCCGCGAGGGCTCGACGTACGTGTGGACGCCCGAGCAGCTGACCGAGGCGCTCGGCCCCGACGATGGCCCTTGGGCCGCAATGTTTTTCGCGGTCAACGCGACCGGCACGTTCGAACACGGAACTTCGGTGCTGCAAGCACCCGCCGATCCTGACGACCCGCAACGGCTGGAGCGGGTGCGGGCCGCCCTGCTGACCGCCCGCCTGGCCCGACCCCAACCCGGGCGTGACGACAAGGTCGTCACGTCCTGGAACGGCCTGGCGATCACCGCGCTGGCCGAAGCCGCCGTCGCATTGGACGACCCCGAACTCGCCCGCGCCGCGCGGAACTGCGCGACCGCGCTGCTGGGCTCGCACCTCGTCGACGGGCGGCTGCGGCGGGCCAGCCTCGGCGGCGTGGTCGGCGACAGCGCCGCCATCCTCGAGGATCACGCGACGCTGGCCACCGGCCTGCTCGCGCTCCATCAGCTGGACGCCGACGCCGGGTGGCTGACCGCCGCGACCGAGCTGCTCGACACCGCGCTGCGGCACTTCGCCGACCCGGAGCAACCGGGTCGCTGGTTCGACACCGCCGACGACGCCGAGCGGCTGATGGTGCGGCCCGCCGACCCGCTGGACGGCGCGACCCCGTCCGGCGCGTCCTCGATCACCGAGGCGCTGCTGACCGCGGCGCACCTGGTTGAGGGGGAGCGCGCGGAGCGGTACCTGCGTGCGGCGGGCGAGGCGCTCGGCGCGCATTCGCTGTTGCTCGAGCGCGCGCCGCGCTCGGCGGGCCACTGGCTGGCGGTCGCCGAAGCCGCCATCCGGGGTCCGCTGCAGATCGCCGTCGCCTACGATCCGTCGCGGTCGCCGCTGCTGGCCGAGGCGCGACGGTTGGCGCCCGGCGGGGCGATCGTCGTGGGCGGCGAAAAGGACTCGTCGGCGCTGCTGGCCGGCCGCGACCGGGTGGCCGCCGCCGACGCCGCCTACGTGTGCCGCGGCCGGGTGTGCGACCTGCCGGTCACCACCGCCGAAGACCTCGCGGAGGCGCTGGCGGCGCCACGGTAGCGTGACGTTTCATGCCGAGCGCCGAACAGATCACCGACACGGTCAACCGCTACATCGAACTGGTCGCCAAGGGCGGCGCCGACGAACTGGTCGAGCTCTACGCCGATGACGCCACGGTCGAGGATCCCGTCGGCGGCGACGTGCACATCGGGCGCCAGGCGATCCACGGCTTCTACTCCGCGGTCAACGACGTCCAGCGCGAGTGCGAGTTGGTGACGCTGCGGGTGGCCGGCAACGAGGCGGCCTTCCATTTCCGCCTCACGGTCACCGCCGGGGAGCACCGCATGGTGATCGAGCCGATCGACGTGATGGCGTTCGACGAGGACGGCAAGGTCGCCCACATGAAGGCCTACTGGTCAGCGGCACCCACTCCTAGCCGGCTCAGTGCAGCCACGCCTGGTTGCCGACGTAGAACACCGCGAACCACATGGCGATGTAGTGCAGGATCGCCGCTACGGCGGTGAAAGCGTGGAAGAACTCGTGGTAGCCGAACGTGCTGGGCCACGGGTCGGGCCAGCGCAGCGCGTAGAAGATGCCGCCGACGCTGTAGAAGACGCCGCCGACGGCCAGCAGCACCATCGCAGCCACCCCGGCCTTGTGCAGGATGGTCGGGCAGTACCACACGGCCACCCAGCCCAGCACGATGTACAGCGGCACGCCCAGCCAGCGCGGCGCCGACGGCCAGCACACCTTGAGCAGGATGCCCGCCACCGCGCCGCCCCAGACGATCCACAGCACCTCCATCCCGGTTTGCTGCGGCATGGCCAGGCGGGCGAACGGTGTGTAGCTGCCGGCGATGAACACGAAGATCATCGAGTGGTCGAGCCGCTTCATCAGGTTGCGGGCGGCCGCCGACTTCCACTGCACCCGGTGGTAGGTGGCGCTGACGGCGAACATCGCCACCGTGGCCGCCGCGTAGACCAGCGTCGAGTGCCCTGCGCGCGGCGAGGACGCGGCCCACGACACCGAGACCAGGGTGGCGCCGGTGATGATCGCCAGCCAGGCGGAGACGAAGTGGATCCAGCCGCGCATGCGGGGCTTGGTGAGGACGCTGGCCGCGCCTTCGACAAGCTGTTCGACCGTATTGCCCGGCGTGATCGCCTCGGCTCCGCGCTCTGGGGTGGCGGGTGTGCTCGTCTGGCTACTCATATCTCCTGGGGCCTCGTCGTGCAGGTCGGGAAACTGCCAGTGGCTGCTTACCCGCCACAGTAATCGGCAACCGCCGCGGAGGGGTGTTCGCATCGCGGTGAGATCGCCGGATCAGCAGGGGGGAATTTGGTGTAGCTCACAGTAGGCTGAGTCTCCGTGGAAATTATCCCGCCGCGTCTCAAAGAGCCGCTGTATCGCGTCTACGAGCTGCGGCTGCGGCAGGGTCTGGCGTCGTCCAAATCCGACCTGCCCCGCCACATCGCGGTCCTGTGCGACGGCAACCGGCGGTGGGCCCGCGACGCCGGCTACGCCGACGTCAGCTACGGCTACCGCATGGGCGCCGCGAAGATCGCCGAGATGCTGCGCTGGTGCCAGGAGGCCGGCATCGAGATGACCACGGTCTACCTGCTGTCCACGGAGAACCTGCAGCGCGATCCCGAGGAACTGGCCGGTCTGATCGAGATCATCACCGATGTCGTCGAGGAGATCTGCGCGCCGGCCAACCGCTGGAGCGTGCGCACCGTCGGCGATCTGGAGTTGCTCGGCGAGGAACCGGCCCGGCGGCTGCGCGGCGCGGTGGAGTCGACGCCCGTCGTGGCGCCGTTCCACGTCAACGTCGCGGTGGGTTACGGCGGCCGTCGCGAGATCGTCGACGCGGTGCGGGCGCTGCTGAGCAAGGAGCTCGCCAACGGTGCGTCCGCCGAGGAGCTCATCGACGCGGTGACCGTCGACGGCATCTCCGAAAACCTGTACACCTCCGGGCAACCCGATCCCGACCTGGTCATCCGCACGTCGGGGGAACAACGCCTCTCCGGGTTCCTGCTGTGGCAGAGCGCGTATTCGGAGATGTGGTTCACGGAGGCGCACTGGCCCGCATTCCGCCGGGTCGATTTCCTGCGTGCGCTGCGCGACTACAGCCAGCGGCACCGCCGGTACGGCAAGTAGCCGAGGGGCTTAGCGGTCGTTCGACTCCGTGACAAACTAGGTTCATGGCTGCGCTGTCGGCGGTGGTGTTCACGCTGAGCGGCTGGCTCGGGTTGTACCTGCTGGCTCGCGATCCACGTAAGCCGGTGCTGGTGTTGGCGGCGATCGGGCTGTGCGGCTTCGCGTTCGTGGTGGGGCTGGACGGCGTGCGGACCGTCAGCCCGGCGTACGCGCACCTGCTCGCCCGCGTCGAGATCTACCTGGTGGCGATCCCCGGTGTGGCGTGGTTCGCGGTGCTCGTCGAGCTGTGCCGGCCCAGCGACGGTTCGAGGGCGCGCACCCGAGAGGTGCTGCTGGTCGCCGGGGTCGCGGCGCTGACGCTGGTCGGGGCAATGCTGGCCGGCAGTGTCGACGGGCCGCTGCGCACGGGCCACTGGGTGATGTTCGCGGTGATCTCGGTGTCCACCTTCGGCGCGATGGCGGTCGCGTTGCGGCAGCCCCGCCGGCCGCGGTCGGCCGTCGGGCTCGCCGTCGTCGCGACCCTGTTCTTCGCGCTGGGCAACGCCATCCTGATCATTCCGCTGGGCCTGGTGCCCAGCTGGGTTGCGCTCGCATCGACGAGCCTCGACGTCCTCTCCCTCGGGATCGCCGTGGCCCTGTGGGACGCGTTCGACGAGGGCCAGGCGTTGCGCGCCGACATGCTCCGCTCGTTCGCCGGCTCGGTGGCGGTGGCGGTGCTGTTCGGCGCCCAGGCGCTGATCGGCCTGGCGCTGACGCGCGACGACCGTGCCGCGCAGACCGCGCTCACCGTGCTGCTGTTCACCAGCCTGGCCGTCGCGATCGCCGTGCAGGTGCTCGCGGATCCGCTGGCCGGGGTTCTCGACCGGCTGGCGTTCTCGAAATCGCCTGCGCTGCGCGAGGATCGGGCGGCGCTGCGCAACACCGGCGCGGCGCTGCCGCTGCGGTCGGTGGATCCGCTCAACCACGTCGACGACGCCACGTTCGCCAGGCTCACCCGCCGGGCCCTGACGCACTACGCCGACCTGAGCAAACTGGTCGCCAGCCCGTTGACCGCGCTGCCCGTCATCGACGAGCGGCTCGCCGCGCGGGGCGCACCCGACCATCCGCTGGAGCGGGCCAACGAGCTCAAGGCGGTTCTCGCCGAGGCGATCGGGCGGCTCAAACCGCGCGACGCCGGCGACTTCGGGACCACCGAGCAGTGGCGGCACTACAACTCGCTGTACTTCCCCTACGTCGTCGGGGTGCGCGCCTACGCGCAGAACGCCACCGCTGCGGGACTGGATCCGATCGCCCGGCAGGCCTGGCAGTGGTTGGTGACCGACGTGCCGCAGCGCTCGCTGCACAACTGGCAGAACGCCGCCGCCCGGTTGATCGCCGCGGACCTGCGGGCCCGGGTCCCCGTGACCAGCGACTAGCCGCTCGACCCCGGCGTCCGTCACTTCAGTCACCGGCGGCGGCGTCGTGCCCGACTCGCAGCGACACCGCGGTCGGACACCCGCCGGAGGCGCGACTGTCGCGCTGCGGCGGGCACACCGTCGTGTCCCCGAAATTCTGTGACTGCTGGGGCTGCTGAGCGCCAGGCTGGCGTCTGTCGAATAACAATCGGGATTCGGGACCGCAAACGGGAATAGCCGAGTGAACTCGCTGGTCTGTGTATGCGTGGCAGTAGTTGGCAGTGCCACGAGTCGATATGGCAGTGGGCCGGCGGCACGCTGATGTTCGACCCCCAATCGCCATCGCGAGGAGTAATCACATGATGTATGCATCTGGCGCACCCGGTCTGGCAACCCGACCCCTCTACGACGCGACCGACTCGCTGCTGCGTTTCGCCATGCGCGCCGACGCCACCCTCACGGGACTGTGCGGTTTGGCCATCGCCTTTCTCGCCGACCCACTTTCATCGCTGACGGGCCTGACGTCGTTGCAGGAGTACAGCCTCGGCGCCCTGTTCGTGTTCAGCGGCTTGGCCGTGTTCCTCGTTGCGGCGGCGCCGAACCTGCGCCGCGTCGGCATCGGCGTCATCGTGGCCAACGTCGTGTTCACGCTGGCAGCGATCGTGGCCGCGGGCGTGTTTCCGCTGTCCGCCACCGGGATCGCTGCCACGCTGGCCGTCGGCGTGTACACCGCGGCGTTCGCGGGGCTGCAGTACCTGGGGGTGCGCCGCCTCGAAACGGCGTGACCGCTAGAGCTTGCGCAACCGGAGCCGGTTGATGGAATGGTCGGCGTCCTTGCGCAGCACCAGGGTGGCCCGGGGCCGCGTGGGCAGGATGTTCTCGACCAGGTTCGGCCGGTTGATGGATCGCCAGATCTCGCGCGCCGCGGCGACGGCCTTGGTGTCGTTGAGCGCGGAGTAGTGGTGGAAGTGCGATTCGGGGTCGGCGAAGGCGGTGCCCCGCAACGACAGGAACCGCGACACGTACCACTGCTCGATGTCCTCGATCCGGGCGTCCACGTACAGCGAGAAGTCGAACAGGTCTGACACCATCAAGGTCGGCCCGGTCTGCAGCACGTTGAGGCCCTCCAGGATCAAGATGTCGGGATGGCGGACCACGTGCTTGGCCCCGGGAATGATGTCGTATTTCAGGTGCGAGTAGACCGGCGCGCACGCGTAGTCCGAGCCGGACTTGACCGACGTCACGAACCGCATCAGCGCCCTGCGGTTGTAGCTCTCCGGAAAACCTTTGCGGTGCATCAGGTTTCGCCGGTCGAGTTCGGCGTTCGGGTACAGGAAGCCGTCGGTGGTCACCAGGTCGACCCTCGGGTGGTGATCCCAGCGGGCGAGCAGGGCCTGCAGCACGCGGGCGGTGGTGGATTTGCCCACCGCGACACTGCCGGCCACGCCGATCACGAACGGCACCGGCCGGTCCGGATTTTGCTGCGGCTCACCGAGGAACTCCGCGGTGGCGGCAAACAACCGCTGGCGGGCGGCGACCTGAAGGTGAATGAGCCGGGCCAGCGGCAGGTAGACCTCTTCCACTTCGAGGAGGTCAAGCTGCTCGCCGAGACCGCGCAGGCCAACCAATTCCTCTTCGGTGAGGGCCAGCGGCGTCGACATGCGAAGCGCGCGCCATTGCTTTCGGTCGAACTCCACATAGGGGCTCGGCTCGCTAAGCCGCGGCATGGTGCAAGTGTTGCAGGGGCGGACGCGCGCCCGACGGCTGGGCTGGCTAAACCGTCGCTGGATAGACTGGCGCCGTGACTGCTGCACCCGACGCCCGGCCCTCGACCTCTGTGATGTCCTCCCCGCTCGCCGAGGTCGACCCCGACATCGCCGAGCTGCTCGGCAAGGAGCTGGGCCGCCAGCGCGACACGCTGGAGATGATCGCCTCGGAGAACTTCGTGCCGCGCTCGGTGCTGCAGGCCCAGGGCAGCGTGCTCACGAACAAATACGCGGAGGGTCTGCCCGGCCGGCGGTACTACGGCGGCTGCGAGTACGTCGACGTCGTGGAGAACATCGCCCGCGACCGGGCCAAGGCGCTGTTCGGGGCCGACTTCGCCAACGTGCAGCCGCATTCGGGCGCGCAGGCCAACGCCGCCGTCCTGCACGCTCTGATGACCCCGGGGGACCGCCTGCTGGGCCTCGACCTGGCCAACGGTGGTCACCTGACGCACGGGATGAAGCTGAACTTCTCCGGCAAGCTGTACGAAACCGGCTTCTACGGTGTGGATCCCACGACTCACCTGGTCGACATGGACGCGGTGCGGGCCGAGGCGCTCGAGTTCCGCCCCGCGGTCATCATCGCCGGATGGTCCGCCTACCCGCGGATCCTGGACTTCGCGGCGTTCCGCTCGATCGCCGACGAGGTCGGCGCCAAGCTGTGGGTGGACATGGCGCACTTCGCCGGCCTGGTCGCCGTCGGACTGCACCCCTCGCCGGTGCCGCACGCGGACGTGGTGTCCACGACGGTGCACAAGACGCTCGGCGGCCCACGTTCCGGCCTGATCCTCGGTAAGCAGGAATACGCGAAGTCCATCAACTCCGCGGTCTTCCCCGGCCAGCAGGGCGGACCGCTGATGCACGTCATCGCGGGCAAGGCCGTCGCGCTCAAGATCGCCGGCGCCCCCGAGTTCGCCGACCGCCAGCAGCGCACCCTGTCGGGCGCCCGCATCATCGCGGACCGGCTGACGGCCCCCGACGTCACCAAGGCCGGCGTGTCGGTGGTCAGCGGCGGCACCGACGTCCACCTGGTGCTGGTCGACCTGCGCAACTCCCCGCTCGACGGCAAGGCCGCCGAGGACCTGCTGCACGAGATCGGCATCACGGTCAACCGCAACGCGGTTCCCAACGACCCGCGGCCGCCGATGGTGACCTCGGGCCTGCGGGTGGGGACGCCCGCGCTGGCGACCCGCGGCTTCGGGGATGCGGAGTTCACCGAGGTCGCCGACGTCATCGCCACGGCGCTGGCGGCGGGCACCGCGGCCGACCTGACGGCCCTGCGCCAGCGGGTGACCCGCCTCGCCCGTGACTTTCCGCTGTACGACGGCCTCGAGGAGTGGACGCTGGTCGACCGCTGAGGCGGATCAGGGACCAAAGTCACCAGTTGTCACGACACGGGCCGGGCGATTTCACGAACCTGTGTATGCGAGTTACAGTAACCGCATGGCACAGAAACCTGTAGCTAACGCGCTGACCCTGGAACTCGAGCCGGTGTGCGAGGCCAACATGGACCGCCACCTCAACACCGAGGAAATCTGGTTCGCCCACGACTACGTGCCGTTCGACCGCGGCGAAAACTTCGCCTTCCTCGGTGGACGGGACTGGCAGCCGTCCGACGCGACGCTTCCCCGCGAGTACACGGACGCCTGCGAGATCCTGCTGCTGCTCAAGGACAACCTGGCCGGACACCACCGCGAACTCGTCGAGCACTTCATCCTCGAAGACTGGTGGGGTCGCTGGCTGGGCCGGTGGACCGCCGAGGAGCACCTGCACGCCATCGCGCTGCGCGAATACCTGGTGGTCACCCGTGAGGTCGACCCGACCGCCAACGAGGAGGCCCGGGTCGAGTACGTCATGAAGGGCTACCGCGCGGACACCTACACGCAGGTCGAGACCCTGGTGCACATGGCTTTCTCCGAGCGCACCTACGCCGTCTTCTGCGAGAACCTGGCCGCGAAGCTCGAAGAGCCCATCCTGGCCGGGCTCATCGACCGCATCGCGCGCGACGAGCGTCGGCACGAACTGTTCTTCTCCAACCTCGTCGAGCACTGCCTGCAGTACACCCGCGACGAGACGATTGCCGCCATCGCGGCCCGCGCCGCCGACCTGCAGGTGCCCGGCGCGGACATCGACTCCTATCGGGACAAGCTGCGCAACGTCGCCGATGCGGGCATCTTCGACCAACAGCAGCTGCGGCAGGCGATCTCGGATCGCATCACCGCATGGGGTGTCGCCGACGAGCCCGCCCTCAAGCAGTTCGTCATCAGCTAGCCGATTCTCGCGCGTGAGCGCTTAGACCTCGGCGCGCCTGCGCTGCTGCAAAGCGGCGACGAGAGTAGCGTCGTTCTCGATGGTCAGCGTCATGCTCAGCTGCCAGGGCGGCACCTCCCGTCATCACAACGGAAGGACCGGCCCCGGTCCTGGTGTCGCAGTTCCCGCCGACATGCCTGTGCGGGTCCGCGCGGGCTTACCCCGCTCGAGGAGCGCTACGTGACCGAAATCCGGACCTACGTGATCGACACCTCCGTGCTGCTGTCCGACCCCTGGGCGTGTAGCCGGTTCGCCGAGCACGAGGTGGTGGTCCCGCTGGTGGTGATCAGCGAACTGGAGGCCAAACGGCATCACCACGAGTTGGGGTGGTTCGCCCGTCAGGCGTTGCGTTTGTTCGACGATCTCCGGCTCGTGCACGGACGGCTTGATCAGCCTATTCCCGTTGGGGCGCAAGGCGGTACGCTGCACGTCGAGCTCAACCACACCGATCCCGCGGTGCTGCCCGCCGGGTTCCGAAGCGACAACAACGACTGCCGGATCTTGAGTTGCGCCGCCAACCTCGCCGCCGAGGGCAGGCGAGTCACGTTGGTGAGCAAGGACATTCCCCTTCGCGTCAAGGCCGCCGCGGTCGGCCTGGCCGCCGACGAGTATCACGCGCAGGATGTGGTGGCCTCCGGATGGTCGGGGATGCGCGAGATCGAGACCGCGACCGAGGACATCGACGCGCTGTTCGCCGAGGGTGAGATAGACCTGGCCGAGGCGCGGGACCTGCCCTGCCACACCGGCATTCGGCTTCTCGGCGGGAGCTCGCACGCGCTGGGCCGGGTGAACGCGGACAAGCGCGTCCAGTTGGTGCGCGGCGACCGCGAGGCGTTCGGCCTGCGCGGCCGGTCCGCCGAGCAGCGCGTGGCGCTCGACCTGCTGCTCGACGAGTCCGTCGGCATCGTGTCGCTGGGCGGCAAGGCTGGCACCGGCAAGTCGGCGCTGGCGCTGTGCGCCGGCCTGGAGGCGGTGCTGGAACGGCGGACCCAGCGCAAGGTGGTGGTCTTCCGCCCGCTCTACGCCGTCGGAGGCCAGGAGCTGGGCTACCTGCCGGGCAGCGAGAGCGAGAAGATGGGCCCCTGGGCGCAGGCGGTCTTCGACACGCTCGAGGGGCTGGCCAGCCCGGCGGTGCTGGAGGAGGTGCTCTCCCGGGGCATGCTCGAGGTGCTGCCGCTGACCCACATCCGGGGCCGCTCACTGCACGACTCGTTCGTGATCGTCGACGAGGCGCAGTCGCTGGAGCGCAACGTCCTGCTGACGGTGCTGTCCAGGCTGGGCGCCGGTTCGCGGGTGGTGCTGACGCACGACATCGCCCAGCGAGACAACCTGCGGGTCGGCCGGCACGACGGGGTCGCCGCGGTGATCGAGAAGCTCAAGGGGCACCCGCTGTTCGCCCACATCACGCTGCTGCGCAGCGAGCGGTCGCCGATCGCCGCGCTGGTCACCGAGATGCTCGAGGAGATCGCCGGCCCGCAGTGACGGCGCATTTCGCCTGGCCACGCGTTCGATAAACTTCGACGGTGCCGAAACGACCCGACAACCAGGCCTGGCGCTATGGGCGCATGGTGGTCGGTGTCGTCGCGGCCGTCGCCGTGCTGGTCATCGGCGGGCTGACCGGCCATGTGACCCGCGCCGACAACCTGAGCTGCTCGGTGGTCAAGTGCGTCGCGCTGACGTTCGACGACGGGCCCGGGCCCTTCGACGAGCGGCTGCTGCAAATCCTGAAGGACAACGACGCGAAGGCGACCTTCTTCCTGATCGGCAACAAGGTCGCCGCCAACCCGGCGGGCGCCAAGCGGATCGCCGATGCGGGGATGGAGATCGGCAGCCACACGTGGGAGCACCCCAACATGGCGACCATCCCGCCGGAAGACATCGCCCCCCAGTTCGCCAAGGCCAACGACGCGATCACCGCCGCGACGGGGCGCACGCCGACGTTGTATCGCCCCGCGGGCGGCTTGTCCAGCGACGCGGTGCGGCAGACCGCGGCGACGTTCGGCCTCGCCGAAATCCTCTGGGATGTCATCCCGTTCGATTGGGCCAACGACTCGAACACGGCCGCGACGCGCTACATGCTGATGACGTACATCAAGCCGGGTTCGGTGGTGTTGTTCCACAACACCTACTCGAGCACCGTCGACCTGGTCTACCAATTCCTTCCGGTGCTCAAGGCCAACGGCTACCGGATGGTGACGGTCAGCGAACTGCTCGGCCCGCGGACGCCCGGTAGCAGCTACGGCAGCCGCGAGAACGGGCCGCCCGCCAACGAGTTGCACGACATCCCGGCGAGCGACATCCCCACCCTGCCGAACACGCCGTCGCCCAAGCCGATGCCCAATTTCCCGATCACCGACATCCCGGGCCAGAACTCGGGCGGACCCAACAACGGTGCCTAGCACAAGCGTTGGGACGCGTACGGCCGCCTGGCTTCGGAACGCCGGCCCCCACACGGCATTGCAGCGAAAGTCCCTCCGTCGGTTAGCCATTCAATACGGGTTGGATCTTTCCCTGTCCTACTTTCTGGCCGTCATCGAGGCGGCCGCCATCTTGATCCCGTTGCGGGGCCACACCTCCATCGGCGAGAATGCGGACTTCGCGAAGAACAACACGGCGGCGGTGTTGGTGCTCGTCACGCTCGGCGTCGCCGGCGTCGCGGCGGCGGGCGTCGTGAGCGCGACCCCGACGCTGCGCTGGTTTGTCGCCGGGGCCGAGCCCACCCAGGAGCAGCGGGAAGCGGCACTGAAGCTGCCAGGTCGCCAATCAACAATCCTGTTCGGGGCCTGGGCCGTCACCGGCACCATCTTCATGTTGCTCAATCTTCGCGGCGGGGCGCAGCTGTTGTTGCCCATCGCCCTGGGCGCGCTGCTGGGCGGACCCGCGGCCGCCGGCACGGCGATGCTGCTGGCGCAGCGCGTCCTGCGGCCGATCATGCGCGCCGCCACGCTCGGCTGCGAACCGCGGATGACCGTGCCGGGCGTGTATGCGCGGCTGGTGCTGCTGTGGTTCCTGTGCAGCGCCTTCCCGATCGGGGTGATCGCGACGCTGGTCGTGCTCCGTTCGTACGGCTGGCTGATCGAGAAGTCGACGTCGCTGGATATACCGATCCTGGTGGTCGCGCTGGCGGCGCTGGTGCTGGGACTGCCGACCATGATCCTGACGTCACGATCCATCTCGGATCCGCTCGGCGAGGTCGTCGACGCGATGGCGGAGGTCGAGCACGGCCACATGGAAACCTACGTCGGGGCCTACGAACGCTCCCAGATCGGGCGACTGCAAACGGGTTTCAACCGCATGGTGGCCGGGCTGGCGGAGCGAGACCGGTTGCGCGACCTGTTCGGGCGCCACGTCGGGGCCGACGTCGCCCAGCGCGCCATCAACGAGGGCGCCTCGCTGTCGGGAGACGTGGTCGAGGCGGCGGTTCTCTACATCGACCTGGTGGGATCGACGCAGCTGGCGGAAAACCTTCCGCCCCAAGAGGTTGCCGAAATCCTCAACGATTTCTTCCGCATCGTCGTCGACGCCGTCGACGAACACCACGGGCTGATCAACAAATTCGCGGGGGATGCCGCGCTGGCCGTCTTCGGAGTGCCGTTGGCCACCAGCGAGCCTGCGTCCGCCGCACTGGCGACCGCCCGCGCCCTGGGTACCCAATTGCGGCGCTTGCCCGTCGATTTCGGCATCGGCGTCTCGGCGGGCCGGGTCTTCGCCGGCAACATCGGCGCGGAGAACCGTTACGAGTACACGGTGATCGGCGACGCGGTCAACGAGGCCGCGCGGTTGGCCGATCTGGCGAAGACCGCCGACCGGCGGATTCTGTGTGCGGCGGGAGCAATCGAGCGGGCCGGCGAGGCCGAGCAAACGCATTGGGCCGAGTGCTATTCCACCGTCCTGCGGGGACGCTCGGAAGCTACCCAGGTCTCGGCGCCGACGAGGTAGGGCGCCGGAACCGCGTCAGGACTTGTTCACCTTGAGCGCGGCGATGATCTTGCCGATGATGCCAGCCGACGCCGCGTCACCGATCGGGGTGCTGCCGATGAAGGCGGTGACCGGCTTGGTGTCGACGGTGATCACCGTGACCGAGTCGCCCTTGACGTTGCGGGTGGGGTCGGCGATCGTGATGTCGGCGTCGGCGCGGGCGGCCTTGGTTCCGTCGACCGTGATCGACGACGACTTCACCGGGCCGAGTGTGGGCTGCGCGTTCGCGTAGCCGGGTCCGTTGGCGATGCACTGCAACAGCTTCGACGCCTGCGCGGTGACGTCCATGCTGGCGACGAAGTTGGTGACGCCGACCTCGGCCGTCATCATCCACTGGCTGGCCCCGGGCACTTCCTGGGCGACGCCGACGGCGCCGATCAGGTTCGGGTTCTGGTCGTCGGAGAACACGGTCCAGTTGGGCGGCACCGAGCTTGCCGGGAACGAGAGCTTGCCGGCCGTGATCGAGTCGGTCCGCGGCATCTCACCGCCGGAGACGTTCGGGGTGCAATCGGTGGCGGTCTGCTGGCCCCTCGGTTGGCTGCTGGTGCTGGTGGACGTCGAGGGCGCAGCGGTCGGGGACTTGCCGTGGCTGCCGCCCCGCATCACGATCAGGGTCGCCACCAGTGCGATGACGGCCAGGATGACGAGGCCACCGACGATCAGCCAGGGCAGCTTCGAGCCAGGTCCGCGCGGTGGCGGCCCCGGCGGATACGGCCCGGGCGGGAATGGCTGTCCCGGTTGCGGATAGCCCTGGGGCGGGTACGGGTAGGGACCGGTCGGCGGGTACGGTTGCGGGCCACCCTGCGGCGGGCCGCCCCAATAGGGTTGCTGCCCATGGGGGTTTCCGTAGGGTCCCTGACCGTAGGGGCCGCCGGGCGGAGTCGTCATCGCTGCAACACCCGCCTACTTCGCCGGCTTGACCTTGGCCATCGCCAAGACGTCGAGGCGGCGGTCGAGTTCTTCCTCCGAAAGCTTGTCGCCGATCAGCCCGCGGTCGATCACGGTCTGGCGGATCGTCTTGCGCTCCTTGAGCGCCTGCTTGGCCACCGCGGCGGCCTCCTCGTAGCCGATCGCCGAGTTCAACGGCGTCACGATGGAAGGCGACGACTCGGCCAGCTCCCGCAGGTGGTCGACGTTGGCCTTGAGCCCGACGATGCAGCGCTCCGCGAACAGCCTCGATACGTTGGTCAGCAGCTTGAACGATTCCAAGATGTTGCGGGCCATCATCGGGATGTAGACGTTGAGCTCGAACGCGCCCGACAGACCGCCGACGGCGACGGCCGCGTCGTTACCGATCACCTGCGCGGCCACCTGCGTAACCGCCTCGGGCAGAACGGGATTCACCTTGCCCGGCATGATCGAACTACCAGGCTGCAGGTCCGGCAGCTGGATCTCGGCCAGGCCGGTCAGCGGGCCCGAGCCCATCCAGCGGATGTCGTTGGCGATCTTGGTCAAGGACACCGCGATGGTGCGCAGCGCGCCGGACGCCTCGACCAGGCCGTCGCGCGCGGCCTGTGCCTCGAAAGAATTTGTGGCCGTGCGCAATTCGTTGAGGCCGGTGGAGGCGATCAACGTCTCGACCACCTTGGCGCCGAAACCGTCGGGGGCGTTGAGGCCGGTGCCCACCGCGGTGCCACCGATCGCCAGCTCGCCCAGCCGCGGCAGCGTGGCGCGCACCCGCTCGATGCCGGCTTCGATCTGGCGGGCGTAGCCGCTGAACTCCTGGCCGAGCGTCACCGGGACGGCGTCCATCAGGTGCGTGCGGCCCGACTTGACCACCGTCTGCCACTCGCGGGCCTTGCTCTCCAGCGCCTCGTGCAGCACCTCGAGCGCCGGGATCAGGTGGCGCACCGCGGCCTCGGTCGCCGCGATGTGGGTCGCGGTCGGGAAGGTGTCGTTGGACGACTGCGACATGTTCACGTCGTCGTTGGGGTGCACCGTGACGCCGTTGGCCGCCGCGATGCTCGCGATCACCTCGTTGGTGTTCATGTTCGAGCTGGTGCCCGAACCGGTCTGGAAGACGTCGATGGGGAATTGGTCGTCGTGCCGGCCGTCGGCGATCTCGGCCGCCGCGGCGATGATCGCGTCCGCCTTCTCCGGTGCCAGCAGCCCGAGGTCCTTGTTGACCTGCGCGCAGGCGCCCTTCAACAGGCCCAGCGCGCGGATCTGGGTGCGCTCCAGTCCGCGGCCCGAAATGGGGAAGTTCTCCACCGCACGCTGGGTCTGCGCGCGCCACAACGCCTTTGCGGGCACCCGGACCTCGCCCATGGTGTCGTGCTCGATGCGGTATTCGGTGTCGGTGGCGCTATCGGCCATAGGTTGCAGTCCTCGCTGGTTTTCGGTCAGGGCAGGGGATAGGCGGCAGTGCTGTCGCCGGTGAAGTCGATGGCGGAGTACTCGTTGAGTTTCGAGAGCCGGTGGTAGGCCTCGATCATGCGCACGGTGCCCGACTTCGACCGCATCACGATCGACTGCGTGGTGCAGCCGCCGGGGTAGTACTGCACGCCCTTGAGCAGGTCGCCGCTGGTGACGCCGGTGGCGCAGAAGAAGACGTTCTCCCCGGACACCAGGTCCTCGGTGGTCAGCACCCGATCGACGTCGTGGCCGGCGTTGATCGCCTTCTGGCGCTCCTCGTCGTCCTTCGGCGCCAGCTGCGCCTGAATGGCGCCCCCCATGCACCGGATCGCGGCGGCGGCGATGATGCCTTCCGGGGTGCCGCCGATCCCGGCCAGCATGTCGGTGCCCGAGTCGGGCCGGCAGGCCGAGATCGCGCCCGCGACATCCCCGTCGGTGATCAGCCGGATGCGGGCGCCGGTCAGCCGGACGTCTTCGATCAGCTGCGCGTGCCGCGGCCGGTCCAGGATGCACACGGTCATGTCCCGCACCGACAGCGCCTTCACCTTGGCGACGGCCTTGATGTTCTCGGCGATCGGCGCGGTGATGTCCAGCACGTTGGCGGCCTCGGGCCCGACGGCGATCTTGTTCATGTAGAACACCGCCGACGGGTCGAACATCGCGCCGCGGTCGGCGACCGCAAGCACCGAGATGGCGTTGGGCATGCCCTTGCTCATCAGGGTGGTGCCGTCGATCGGGTCGACGGCGAAGTCGCAGTCCGGCCCGTCGCCGTTGCCGACCTCCTCGCCGTTGTAGAGCATCGGCGCGTGGTCCTTCTCGCCCTCGCCGATGACCACCACGCCGCGCATCGACACGGTGTTGACCAGCTCACGCATGGCGTCGACGGCCGCGCCGTCGCCGCCCTCTTTGTCACCGCGGCCCACCCAGCGGCCCGCGGCCATGGCCCCGGCCTCGGTGACGCGCACCAGTTCCAGTGCCAGGTTGCGGTCCGGGGCTTCACCACGTGGCCGCCCGGCCGGGCGGTCGCCCTCAACTGTCATGGTTGGTGATTGTCCCAGAAGCGGATCGGTCTGCTGGAACTGGGATACTCGGGGGATGACCGAAGAGCTGCCGCCGAATGCCGAGGTAGCCGGCGAGCCGGCCCCGGTGGCCGGACCTGCTGCCAGGCCGGCCAAACCGCGGTTGCTGCAGGACGGCCGCGACATGTTCTGGTCGCTGATGCCGTTGGTCCTCGGCTGTATCTTGCTGGCCGGCCTGGTGGGCATGTGCTCCTTCCAGCTGGGCAGTCACCAGGGCGCGGTCCCGTCCTACGACGCGTCGGGCGCCCTGCGTGCCGACGCCGCGACGCTGGGCTTCCCGATCCGGCAGCCCAAGCTGCCCGCCGGCTGGCAGGCCAACTCCGGCAGCCGGGGCGGGATCCAGGGCGGCCGCGCCGACCCCGCGACCGGCCAGCGGGTGAACGCGGCCACCTCGATCGTCGGCTACATCAGCCCGACCGGGATGTATCTGAGCCTGACCCAGAGCAACGCCGACGAGGACAAACTGGTGGGCTCGATCCACCGGTCGGCCTATCCCGCCGGAACGGTCGACGTCGCCGGGACCACCTGGGTCGTCTACAACGGCGGCGGCCAAAGCGGGGCGGACGCCGAGCCGGTGTGGACCACCCGGCTCACCGGCCCGTCCGGAGCCACCCAGATTGCGATAACCGGTGCCGGTGACACCGATCAATTCCGTACGCTGGCTTCGGCGACGCAATCGCAACCGCCGTTACCGGCGCGCTGAAGGAAGGCCGAGCGTGACTGCACCCCAAGCGGATCTGTCCGGATGGTCAGTGGCGCCGTTCACCGGTGGCGGCTACACCCATGACGTCTACCGCAAAGGCAGCGGCCCCGGCGTCGTGCTGATACCCGAAATCCCCGGGATCCATCCCGGTGTGCTGGCCCTGGGCAATCACCTCGTGGACAACGGCTTCACGGTCGCGATGCCGTCGCTGTTCGGCGAGCCGGGCAAAGCCAAGACGGTCGGCTACATCGCCTCCTCGATCAGCCGCGCTTGTGTGGCAAAGGAATTCGCGGCCTTCGCGACGAACAAGCAGCGGCCGGTGTCGATGTTCCTGCGCGCGCTGGCCCGTGACCTCAACGCGTCGACCCCGGGCAAGGGCGTCGGCGTGATCGGCCAATGCTTCACCGGCGGTTTCGCGCTGGCCGTCGCCGTCGACGATGCCGTCCTGGCCCCGGTGCTTTCCCAGCCCTCGGTACCCTTGCCGCTGGGACGGGCCCGGCGCCGCGATCCCGGCCTCAGCGAATCCGAACTGGCCACCGTGGCCGATCGCTGCGCCAACGACGGCCTGTGCGCGATGGGTCTGCGGTTCAGTGAGGACAGCGCCGTGCCGCGCGAGCGTTTCGCGGTGCTCAAGGAGCGACTCGGGGACGCGTTCGAGGTGATCGAGATCGATTCCAGCCCGGGCAATGTCGGCGGTTTCGGCAGGATGGCGCATTCGGTGCTGACCGACGAGGTCCGCGAGGTGGACGGCCAGCCGGCGTACGAGGCCCGCAAGCGGGTAGTCGAGTTCCTCACCCAGCGCCTTGGTTAGGAAAGCCCCACACGCATGACGACTACCACCCAAGACCGCGTGGTCGAAACCACCTTCGGTCCCGTCCGCGGAGCCGATGACGGCCGCGTGAGCTCGTGGAAGGGCATCCGGTATGCCGCCCCGCCCGTCGGCGCCCTGCGTTTCCGGGCGCCGCAGCCCCCCGAACGGTGGACCGAGGTGGCCGACGCCACCCGCTACGGGCCGGCGTGCCCGCAGCCGGTCTTCCCCAACATGCCGCTCGACCTGGGCGCGCCGCAGGGCGAAGACTGCCTGCGGCTCAACGTCTGGGCATCGTCCGGCACGCAGCCGGGCGACGGAAAGCCCGTGATGGTGTGGCTGCACGGGGGCGCTTACGTCCTGGGGTCGGGCAGCCAGGCGCTGTATGACGGGCGCCGGCTGGTCGGCGGTGGCGAGGTCATCGTGGTCACGGTCAACTACCGGGTGGGAGCGCTCGGTTTCATGGACTTGTCGTCGTTCACCACGTCGCGGCGGCGGTTCGACTCCAACGTCGGGCTGCGCGACGTGCTGGCTGCCCTGCGCTGGGTGCGTGACAACATCGCAGCCTTCGGCGGTGATCCCCGCAACGTGACGCTGTTCGGTGAATCCGCGGGCGCGGGGATCGTGACCACCCTGCTCGCCAGCCCGTCCGCCGAGGGACTGTTCGCCCGCGCGATCGCCCAGAGTTCACCGGCCACGTCGGTATACGACCGGCGCCGGGCTGAACGCGTCGCAGAAACCGTCCTCGACAGGCTTGACGTCGACGCGGACCGGTTGCCCGACGTGCCGACCGCGGTGCTGCTTGCCGCATCCCAAGAGGTCTTCGACGAAGTGCCGGTGCGCAATCCCGGCCTCCTTGCGTTCGTCCCGATCATCGACGGCGACTTGCTGGACGACTACCCGGTCAAGCGCGTGCAGGAGGGCCGCTCGCTTCCGGTCCCCCTGATCATCGGGACGAACAAGCACGAGGCGGCGCTTTTCCGATTGATGCGTTCGCGGCTGATGCCGATCACGCCTCGCGCGATCACGTCGATGTTCGACCAGATCGCGGCCGAACAACCGGACCTGCAATTGCCGACCGATGAGCAGATCGGACTGACCTATTCCCGGCTGCGGCGCAGGGCAAGGAGTTTGAGCATCGCGACAGATGTCGGGTTCCGGATGCCGTCGGTCTGGCTGGCCGAGGGGCACAGCAAGGTGGCACCGGTCTACCTGTACCGATTCGATTATGCGACCCCGCTACTAAAGCTGCTGTTGGTCAATGCCGCCCACGCCACCGAATTGCCCTACGTCTGGGGCAATCTCGGGGCGCCGAAGGATCCCACCCTGAAGCTGGGCGGCAGCAAGACCGCCAAGGCGGTCTCCAGGCGAATGCGGACCCGGTGGATCAACTTCGCCGCGCGGTCGACGCCCGCGGGCCCGGGCGGCGAGCCGGAGTGGAGGCCCTACCGGGAGGCGGACCGCGCCTGCCTCATCATCGACGCGAGCGACACCGTCGCGCACGACGTCGATGGGAAGATCCGCGCCGCGTGGGGCAGCCAGATGGTGGGGTTCCGCTAACTGCCGGCGTCAGTCCGCGCCGGACTGCGCCGCGCCCGACTTCGCCTGCCGGCGAAGCCAGTTGCGGCGGGCGGGCGGCGGCTCGGGAGTGTCCGGTTCGGTGCCCTTGAACACCATCAGATACACCTCGATGGTCGTGACGATGAGGATCATCAGCACGGGCCCGATGACGATGCCCCAGGGGCCGAACATCGCTATGCCCGAGAACACCGACAGCAGCATCAGCGCCGGGTTCAGCCGGGCATCACGCGGAACGAGGATCGGCCGCAGGAAGTTGTCGATGTTGGTGACCACGACGAGGTGCCAGAGCACGACAAACGCGCCGCCGGCGATGTTGCCGAAGAAGATCATTCCGATGCCGAAGGGGATGGTCACGATCCCGCCGCCCAATGGGATGATCGACAACGCGGTGAGCAGGACCGCGAAGATGAAGAATCCGTGGTGAAAGCCGGCGACATAGATGGACGCGGCGCCCGCGACGCCTTGGCACAGTGCTATCACGAACTGGCCGCTGACGGTGCCGCGCACCATTGCTCCGGCTTTGGCCAGGTACAGATCAGTGACCTCGTCGCCGAGGGGGTTGAGTTCGGCGATCAATCTCCGCACCCGCTCGCGGTGCACCAGCAGCGCGACGAAGACATACAGGAAGATGATGGCCGACGTGACCGCGCCTGCGATACCACCGACGGCGCCCTGCAGGAAGTGCAGCGCCCATTCACCGACATTACGGCCCACCGTGACCATCGCCTTGCGCAGGGTTTCCGTCGTTATCGTCATGTGCGCGAAGGGGACCCGGGACAGCAGCTCGTTCACCGCCCGCAGTGTGCGGTCGCCAAGCGCGCTGAGGTCCGTCGACTTGACCCAATCGGTGATGCTGTCGATCATGCGGGAGATCTGAACGATCGCCAGGAGCACCAGGAGCGTGATCGGCACGACGACGGCCACGAGCGCGCACAACAGGGTGCTGGTCGCCGCCAACCCGGTGCCCAGCCGCCTGCTGAACCAGTTGAACAGCGGTGTGAAGAGGTAGGCCCCTACCGCGGCCACGACGATCAGCACGAAGTAGTCGCGCAGGAAGTACGCACCGAACAGCAGGGCGATCGCGGTCAGGATCGCCAGGGCGCGCTTTTGGTTGAGCGTGAATTCGGTATTCATGCCACCGGGCCGCCCTCCGCGTCGTCGCCGCTGAGGGAACTCTAGCCCCGGCGCGGTGGTTTCGTCAGCGACCGCGCAAGCGAACTCACTGCCCCCCGCCGACCGCCGGTTTCGGGGACCCAACGTCCGCTTGGCTTTTCATGCGCTGGAACATGTCGACGTAGTACGGGAGGCATTGCGACATCGCCTGTTCGGTGGTGAACAGGGGTTCATAGCCGAGGTCACGGCGCGCCTTGGCGATCGAGAAGTAGTTGTCCAGATAAAGCCGCTCGACGGCCAGCGGCTCGAGCAGCGGCGCCGGGATGCCGAAGCGGAAATGCAGCCGCTGCCAACCGGTCATCGCCACGCGCACCATCGGGCCGTTCACCCGCACGCGGGGCCAATTGGCGCCGCACGCCTCGACCACCGGCCGGGCGAACTCGAACATGTTGATCGGTTCGCCGTCGTTGATGAAATACGCCTGACCCGGTGCCGTGCCGCCGGGGACCAGGTGCTGGGCGGCCAGGATGAAACCGTGAATCAGGTTGTGCACGTAAGAGTTATCCAGGCGGGCCGATTTGCGGCCGATAAGCACCTTGACGTGGCCGGCGATCACGCTTTCGAAAAGTTTGCGGAACATCGTCTGGTCGCCGCGCCCCCAGATCCCGCTGGGGCGAATCGCACACGTGAGCATGCCGCCAATGTCGTTCTGCGACAGCACGAACCGCTCCGCGACCACCTTCGTCTCGGTGTAGAGGTCGTTGAACCGGGTGGTGTAGGGCAGCGTCTCGTCGCCGCCGGGAATGTTCTGGCCGCCCATCACGACGCTGTTGGACGACGTGTAGACGAATCGCTTCACGCCCGCCGCCTGTCCGGCGTGCACCAGGTTCTCGGTGCCTCCGACGTTCACGGCGAAGCTGCGCTGCCGGTACGCGTCGGTCACCGACGCGCCGCCCATCAGCTCGATGATGGCCGCGGTGTGAAAGACGGTGTCGATACCGTCCACCGCCTGGGCGCAGACGGCGGTGTCGGTGATGTCGCCCTCGAGCACCTCCAGTTGCGGGTGCTCCGGAAGCGGCGACGGCGCGCGGTCGAACGAACGCACCCGGTATCCGCGGTCCAGGAGGGTGGTGACCAGGTTGGCGCCGACGAAGCCGGAGCCGCCGGTTACCAGGACGCGGCCGAGTTCGGTGGTCAGTGTCGGATCAGCCATGGCCCGAAGCATAACTGAAACGTGTTCCAATTTCGAACAAGATCATCGTCTCGGCTTCCCTAGAGTGGCCCAATTCAGGCGTCTTCCGCCTGGCCGGCCGCCAGTGCATCCTCGATGCGCTTGCGAGCCCCAGCTAAATGCTCTTCGCAACGCTTCGCCAGCTCTTCGCCTCTTTCCCACAACTTCAGCGATGCATCCAGGTCCAGGCCGCCCTGCTCCAGGAGGCGCACGACCTCGATCAGTTCATCCCGGCACGCCTCGTAGCCGAGTTGACTAATAGGTGTAATTGAATGCTCCTCTTCAGCGGCCATCGGTCTGCCCTTCGCTCACCGCGGCGATCGCGCCGTCGGCAACCCGCACCCGCAGCCGGCTGCCCGCCGGCGCGCCGGAGACCGACCGCAGCACCACCGGGGGCCCGGAGTCGGGGACCGCCTGCACCACCGCGTAGCCGCGGGCCAGCGTGGCCGCGGGGCCCAGGGTCGCCAGCCGCGCGCTGAGGTGGCCGACGCGCTCCGTCTCGGCGGCGGCCAGCCGGGTGACGTCGCGGCGTATCGCCGACCGGGCGCGGTGGATCTCCTCGGCGCGTGCCGTCAGTGCCGTCAGCGGTTCGGCGAGCACCGGCCGGCTGCGGATCTGGGCGAGCGCGCGTTGTTCGCGAGACACCCAGCTGCGCAGCGCCTGCGCGCTGCGCCGGCGCAAGTCGTCGATCAGCCGGAGCTCGGCGGCGGTGTCGGGAACCACCTTCTTGGCCGCGTCGGTGGGGGTGGCCGCACGCAGGTCGGCGACCAGGTCGCACAGCGGGTTGTCGGGTTCGTGGCCGACGGCGCTGATCACCGGGGTGCGGCACGCCGCGATCGCGCGGCACAGCGTCTCGTCCGAGAACGGCAGCAGGTCCTCCACGCTGCCACCGCCGCGGGCGACCACGATGACGTCGACCTCGCCGTGGCGGTCGAGTTCGTACAGCGCCTCGACGATCTGCGCCACCGCGTTGGGGCCCTGCACCGCGGTGTTGCGCACCGCGAACCGGACGCCGGGCCAGCGTCCGGTGGCCACCGTCGTCACGTCGCGCTCGGCGGCGCTAGCCCGCCCGGTGATGAGGCCGATCATGTTGGGCAGGAAGGGGATTGGCCGCTTGAGCCGGGGATCGAAGAGCCCTTCGGCGTCCAACAGCCGACGCAGCCGATCGATGCGCGCCAGCAGCTCGCCGACGCCGACGGCGCGAATCTCGCTGAGCCGCAACGAGAATGTGCCGCGACCGGTGTAGAAGGAGGGCTTGCCGCAGACCACCACCTGCGTGCCCTCGGCCAGCTTTACCGGTGCGTTGGCCACCAGGTCGCGCGAACAGGTCACGGTCAGCGACATGTCGGCGGCCGGGTCACGCAACACCATGAACACCGTCTTGGAGTCGGCCCGGGCGCTGATCTGGGCGAGTTGGCCCTCGACCCATACCGTGCCGAGCTTGTCGATCCAGCCCGCGACGCGAATGGCCACCGCGCGCACCGGAAACGGGTTCTCGGCGGAGTTCGGTTCGGACTGTGCGGCCGGGGTCACTTCGCGTTCGCGCGGGTGATCCTGTTGGCCAGCAGCGTCTGAAAAGGCGCGCGGGCCTTCGTGGCCTGCTCGTAGGCCAGCAGGGCTTCGAGTTCGTCGACGCTCAGGGACTGCAGGCGGGCCCGCAGCTGCGCCAGCGTCAGGGTCGCGTAGTCCAGCTCGGCGACGACCGACGGTTGCGGAACCGACGGCGCGTCCGAGGATTTCCTGCCCTGTTTCAAGGGCGCGGCATCGGACGCGGCGTCGGCGAGCGAGTACAGCGCGAACCGTCCCTCGGTGCGGCGATCGCCGTCGGCGACACCGCCCTCGGCCGGGCCGGGCGCCTCGACCGCGTCGGGCAGGTCCTCGTCGAAGGTCGCCCATTCCGGCTGCTCGTCCTTCGGCGGAAAGATGTTCTCCAGGGTGCTGTCGCCCTTGATCGCCAGCTCGGCGAGGTTCTGCTGAAATCGCATCACAAGGTGCGCCGCCTGACTGGCCAAGGTCATGGGGTACATCAGGATGGTTTTCGGCAGCTTCATGGTCTCCTCGACGGCGACTGTCGCCGCGCCGACCAGTAGCCGAACTCCATACGGTGCAGTAGCCATGGGTCCAAGATTGCCTTAAGCGACCGCTAACTCCAAGCCCGCCGGCGCGAGCTGGCAAGCCCGTGCCGGCAGAACGTACCCTGGTGTCATGCCGCCGACTGTTGACATGGGGATTCCCGGCGCGTCCAGCTCGGTAGCCAGCGATCCGGCCCGCAAGCGAGTGCTTCTGGCCGAGCCGCGTGGTTACTGCGCGGGCGTTGACCGGGCCGTTGAGACGGTCGAACGCGCGCTGGAAAAGCACGGCGCCCCGGTGTATGTGCGCCATGAGATCGTGCACAACCGGCACGTGGTGAACACGCTGGAGCAGGCCGGCGCCGTGTTCGTCGAGGAGACCGACGAGGTGCCCGAGGGGTCCATCGTGGTGTTCTCCGCGCACGGGGTCGCGCCGACGGTGTACGCCGCGGCCGCCGAACGCAACCTGCACACCATCGACGCCACGTGCCCGCTGGTGACCAAGGTGCACAACGAGGCCAGGCGATTCGCCCGCAATGACTACGACATCCTGCTGATCGGCCACGAGGGTCACGAGGAGGTCATCGGCACCTCCGGGGAAGCCCCCGACCACGTGCAGCTGGTGGACGGGGTCGCCGCCGTGGACAACGTGACGGTGCGCGACGAGAACAAGGTGGTCTGGCTCTCACAGACCACGCTGTCGGTCGACGAGACGATGGAAATCGTCGACCGGCTGCGGCAGCGGTTCCCGAAGCTGCAGGATCCGCCCAGCGACGACATTTGTTACGCGACGCAGAACCGGCAGGTCGCCGTCAAGGCGATGGCGCCGGAGTGCCAGCTGGTGATCGTCGTGGGCTCGCGGAATTCGTCGAACTCGGTGCGCCTGGTCGAGGTGGCACTGGGCGGCGGCGCCGCGGCCGCCCACCTGGTCGACTGGGCCGACGACATCGACCCGGCTTGGCTGGAGGGGGTGACCACGGTGGGCGTGACCTCCGGTGCGTCGGTCCCCGAGGTCTTGGTGCGCGGCGTGCTGGAGCGGCTGGCCGATCACGGCTACGACGTGGTGCAGCCCGTTACGACGGCGCAGGAGACCCTGGTGTTCGCCCTACCGCGCGAGATCCGGTCACTGCTCTGACGTAGTCGGGCGCCGGATGGCGCTCAGCCGTCGTATTCCCAGGACTCCATCGGGGGTCGCTGAGGCCGGCCATACGCCCGTGAGCGATTCCGGCGGTCAGGGCGACGCTCCGCCGCGGGCTCGTCGCCCGCGTCGCGGTAGCGCACCTGCGAGATGGGATGATGCGTCCCGCCGTTGCCGTTCGGCGTGGGGCGGCGTCGCCTCGGCTCGTGCGCCGGCTCATACCGGTCGTAGCTGTCGAACCGGCCGAACTGCTCTCCGGACAGGTCGTACGGATCCCCGAAACGGCTGCTCCGCGGTGCGGGCCGCTCGTAAGGCGGCTCGTAGGGCCGCTCGTAGGGGTTGCGCCGGGTGCGCGGCTCCCGGCGGCCTTCACGGGTCGACTGGCCACGCGGGTCCGGATCGGCCTCCGGCCGGGGGCGCCGGCGCGACCGGCGGGGAGGTTCTGCGGGGTCGTAGTCCCTGGCGGCCGCCGAGCCCTTCCGGCTGCGCCGCTCGCCCGGTTCGGCGGTCTCATCCAGCGGTTCCCGCGAGCGCCGGGAATGGGTTCGGGCGGAGCGGGTGGTGGACCGATCGCCGCGCGCCGTCCGGCGGGCCCGCGCCGAGGAACCGGCCCCGCGGCTGCGCCGCCCCTTGGCGGGCGCCGCCTCGTCGGCGTCGTGCTCCCCGGATTCGGGACGCAGAATCGCCTGCAATTTGGCGGCGAGGCCGCCGAGGACGGACTTGGAGTCGGCGGATTGCGCGTCGTCCGGGGCGGGCGCCTCCGCGGTCGGCCGCTGCGACATGCCGAAATACCATCTGACCAGCCCGATCAGCAGCACTACCCCGGCGGTTCCCAGCATCAGCGGGAACCGCTCGATGAGCGGATAGCCGCAGTTGATCAGCAGATCCTTGAGATGGCCGACCTTGGCGTCGTGGAACAGCCAGTACGCGCCGGGCACCGCGACGAAAAGTATCAACGGGGGCTGGATGATCGCGGTGAACAGCCCGTCCTGGCGCACCGCGAGCACCGCCGCCACGCAGCCGGCTATATAGAAGCCCGCGAAGACGTGCGTCAGCTCCTTGTGGCCGGAGTCGATTCCGTATCCGATCGCGGTGGCGGTGACGGCGAGGAGCAGGGCGGCATACCACGGCACACCTGGGATATTTGGGTGGATCGACCGGTGGGAGGCTTCCACCGTCGAGGTTGCCCGCTGTCCTGACACATGTTGACCGTACCGGCAATGGGGCGAAAGCCCCGTAAATACCTTGTAGCGATCCCGGGCGTGCCACGCCCCGGAGGCTGGGAGGCGCTCGAAAGGTCCACGGCAACCCGCGGGGTCGCCGACCCCTAGACTTGGGTCCCTGTGAGCCTGAGCCTGGGAATCGTGGGTCTGCCGAATGTCGGCAAATCGACTCTGTTCAACGCGCTGACCCGCAACGACGTGGTGGCGGCCAACTATCCGTTCGCCACGATCGAACCGAACGAGGGCGTCGTTCCGCTGCCCGATCCGCGGCTGGACAAACTGGCCGAGCTGTTCGGGTCCGAGCGCATCGTGCCGGCGCCTGTGACATTCGTCGACATCGCCGGCTTGGTCAAAGGCGCGTCCGAGGGGGCGGGCCTGGGCAACAAGTTCCTGGCCCACATCCGCGAATGCGACGCCATCTGCCAGGTGGTGCGGGTGTTCTCCGACGACGATGTGACCCACGTGGCCGGTGAGGTGGATCCCAGATCGGATATCGAGGTCGTCGAGACCGAGCTGATCCTGGCCGACATGCAGACGCTGGAGCGCGCTGTACCGCGGCTGGAGAAGGAAGCCCGCACCAGCAAGGACCGCAGGCCGGTGTACGACGCGGCCGTCGCCGCCCAGGAGACGCTGAACGCCGGCAAGACGCTGTTCGGCGCCGGGGCGGACACGTCGCTGCTGCGCGAGCTGAACCTGTTGACCACCAAGCCTTTTCTGTACGTCTTCAACGCCGACGAGGCGGTGCTGACCGACGCGGCGCGGATCGCCGAGCTGCGCCAGCTGGTGGCTCCCGCCGACGCGGTATTCCTGGACGCGGCCATCGAGGCCGAGCTGAATGAGCTCGACGACGAGTCGGCCGCCGAACTGCTGGAGTCCATCGGGCAGACCGAGCGCGGGCTCGACGCCCTGGCCCGCGCCGGCTTTCACACCCTTAAGCTGCAGACCTTCCTCACCGCGGGCCCAAAAGAGGCGCGGGCGTGGGTGATCCACCAGGGCGACACCGCGCCGAAGGCGGCCGGGGTGATCCACACCGACTTCGAAAAGGGCTTCATCAAGGCCGAGATCGTGTCCTACGACGACCTGATCGGCGCCGGCTCCATGGCGGCGGCCAAGGCGGCCGGCAAGGTCCGGATGGAAGGTAAGGACTACGTCATGGCAGATGGCGACGTGGTCGAATTCCGGTTCAACGTCTAGCGGGAACACTGGCGTCATGGGACGAACAGATACCGCCTCGGTGGTGATCGCTGCCCCACTGAATCAGGTGTATGCCGCGCTGGTGGAACCGCAGGCGCTCGTCGAATGGCTTCCGCCGCAAGGGATGTCCGGGAGGTTCGATCATTTCGACGCCCGCCCGGGCGGGTCTTACCGGATGAGGCTGACCTATGCCGAGCCGCCCGCGTCGGGCGGCAAGTCAAGCGACGACTCTGATGTCGTGGATGGTCGGTTCGTCGAGATCGTGCCTGGCGACCGGGTCGTGCAGGCCGTCGACTTCGAATCCGACGACCCCTCGTTCGCGGGGACGATGACCATGACGTGGGCGGTCACAGCGCTGAGCGCCGGCAGCACCCGTGTTGAAATCCGCGCCGACAATGTCCCGCCGGGCATTTCCGCTGAAGACCATCTTGAAGGACTGCGGTCGTCGTTGGCCAATCTCGCGGCCTATCTCACGTCGGGGACGTGAGTGGCGACGACGTCGTGTTGCCATTCCGCATGCACGATGCGACAGTCGAATCACGCGTCTCGGGGGCTTGACCGGAGGTCGGGATGGCAGTCGATCGGCAGACGGTGGATCTCACCGAGTACCCCGACCTGGTGGTGGTGTATCTCGGGATGAGGGTGCGGCGGCCCCGCGGACTGCTGCGGATGCTGGGCCTCGGTCCCCAGATTCGTCAGTCGTGGAAGCGGCAACCCGACGGCCTCTTGTTGCACGAAGACCTCGTCTGGTCATTGCTTCCCCCGCATCTTGGCATGCGGCAGTACTGGCGCGACCTGGACAGCCTGGAGCGGTGGACTCGCTCGGAGCCGCATCGGCAGTGGTGGCAACAGTTCCTGAAAGACTCCGGCGGCACCGGCTTCTGGCACGAGGCGTATCTGATGAGCGGCGGCATGGAGGCGATTTACGATGACACGCCCCAGCTCGGCATGGCGCGGTTCGCTCCAGTGAAACCGGCCCGGGGCGCACGGTTCTCGTCTCGGACGCGGGCAGGCCGGACCGAGACGCCCGCCGCGACACCCGTCGTTCCGGAGGCCGACTATTACCGGGCGCAGGGCGACACGCTGCACTCGTAAACGGCTTCCGTCTGTAACGCCCAGGGGCACAACGTATTCAGCGCGGCTTGAGCCGGAAGATCGGGATGTCCCGGCCCGCGGGCGCCGCTTTGTCCCGGTACTCGGCGTATCCCGAGTAGATCCGGTTAGCCAATTCGAATAAACGGGCGTATTCGTCGGGATCGGTGACCTGCCGCGCGGTGAAGCGCTCGCCGCCGAATTCGCAGTCCGGATGCGCCTTCAAGTTGTGGTACCACTGCGGGTGTTTGGTGCCGCCGAAGTTGGAGGCCAGCAGGATGACGTCGGGACCGTCATGGAAGTAGGTGAGTTGCACCTCGCGCTTCTGGCCGGACTTCGCGCCGGTGGTGACGAGCGGCGCGTTGATGATCGAGCCCATGTTGACCCGCCCTCCCGTGAGGCGGAACAGGTATGGATCGGTATGGCGTGCGATGTGGCGGGCCATGAACTGCCCCGCCCGCGAACGTCCGAAACGAACGCTCGCCCGATACAGCGGGCCCCGGCGCTTGTGCGGGTCCACGTACCTCAGCGGCATCTCCCGACCATACTGGGCTTAGCCGGGGCAAAGTTTGGGGCTTGCTTGGATTCCGCTCCGGGGAAATGCTCTAGGGATGGGTGAACGCGTGAGGTCGTGCGTCCGGCGGTTGGGGCAAAGCTTGATGGGCGGCACCTTGGTGTTGTCCGCGCTCGCGCTGGCCGGCGGCGTCGCACACGCGGCCCCGACCTCGCACTGGTGCCCGGGCACTGCCTGGGATCCGAGCTGGGGCACCGTTTACGACTGGGACTGGGGTACGTGCCACGACTGGCAGGGCCCGGCGGGCCAAAGTTTCCCGACGGGCGCGGGACCGTGGGGGCCGGCACCGATATGGGCGCCGCCGTCACCGCCCCCGCCGTCGTGGGCGCCCGGGGCCAAACTGATGTGGAACCCGACCGGCCCGGGCAACTGGGGATTTTGGAACAACGGAATCTGGACCCCGGTCTAGTCGGGCCGCCCCGCCTGTCGGAGGTGCCTCGTAGCATGCCCTGGTCGCGTCACCGCAGCCAGGAGGGCTCATGAAATTCGTCTCGACCCGCATCATCACCGCCGACGTCGGCCGGCTCGTCGATTTCTACGAGGCGGTCACCGAGGTTCCCGCGGTGTGGGGCAACGAGCTTTTCGCCGAGATCCCGACGCCGGTTGGCACGCTGGCGATCGGCAGCGACAAGACCGTGCCGCTGTTTGGCGCCGGATCCGCCGAAGCCGCGGCCAACCGCAGCGCGATCGTGGAATTCCTGGTCGACGACGTCGACGCGCAATACGAGCGGCTGCGCGAACACGTGGGCGAGGTCGTGACCGAGCCGACCACCATGCCCTGGGGAAACCGCGCACTGCTGTTCCGGGACCCGGACGGGAACCTCGTCAACCTGTTCACCCCGGTCACCGACGAGGCTCGCGCCAAGTTCGGAATTTGACTGGCGCACAGATAAATTCGATGCGACGATAGCGACTGAGCCGATGGGGTGAGACAGTGTCGGCCCATGCGCACCGAACACCCGTGCGCGGGGTCCCCCGCGGCGTTATGGTTTAGCTCGTGGCCGCTGGGGACAGCCCCGAAACATCCGGAGAACTCGAACGCCAGGCCGAGGCGCTCGACAAGCGCGAGGAGGCGCTTGACGAGCGCGAGGCCGAAATCAGAAGGCGCGAGTGGCTGGCCGGTAGACGAGATCGGCTCGCCGACCAGCGAGACCGAATCGCGGACGATCGCGAGCGTCAAGCAGACGAGCGGGAGCGGCGCGCGGACGAACGCGAGGGCTCGGTGGAAGAGCGTGAGCGTGCCCGACGCGGGCGCCTGGCCGAACAGGCGATGCGCACGGATGCGACGGCCCGGCGAGAGCAAGCCGACGTCGACCGGGAGATGGCGCAAACCGAACGCGGGCCCGACTACACCTGAGGCCACGCGTTTGCTGGCGGCCGAATCTCGGCCAGCACTGCGTTTGCTATAAGTGCGGCGGACGCCATTGTCCGCATTGCGAATGACGTAGGCCACAAATTTTGGCGAACAATAACCGTTATTGCTAGCGTCCCCGGCCATGGTAGTACTTGCAACATTGATGTCATTGATTAATCAGGTTTCCGGGACGCCCTATATTCCGGGTGGCGATTCTCCCGCTGGGACGGATTGCTCAGGACTCGTTTCGTGGGTTGCCAACGCAGCATCCGACAGGCCAGTCTTCGGCAACCGGTTCAACACCGGAAACGAAGAAGCGGCGTTATTGGCGCGGGGTTTCCAGTACGGGACCGCCCCCAACGCCCTAGTGATCGGATGGAACGGCGGCCACACGGCCGCGACACTGCCGGACGGCACCCGCAGCTGGCTGTTATCGGGTGGGCGCGAGGCCCTCAAGACCGTGTGGAACACCGCCAACGTGGTACGCAAGGAGGGCTTCGGGGCCGCCGTACGCGGTTCGATCGAGGATCTCGCGGACTGGGCGGAGGTGGAACGCCCCGACCTGGCGAGGGTCACCCCGGACGGCCGGGTGGTGATCCTGTTCTCCGACATCGAGGAATCGACCGCGCTCAACGAGCGGATCGGTGACCGCGCCTGGGTCAAACTCATTGGCGCACACGACAAGCTGGTGTCGGACCTGGTGCAGCGCCGGTCCGGTCACGTGGTCAAGAGCCAGGGCGACGGCTTCATGGTCGCCTTTTCCCGCGCCGACCAGGCGGTGCGGTGCGGCATCGACCTGCAGCGCGCGCTGCGCAAGGACGCAAAACGCAAGCGGCACGAGGAGATCCGCGTTCGGATCGGTATCCACATGGGCCGGTCGGTGCGCCGCGGTGATGATCTGTTCGGCCGCAACGTCGCGATGGCGGCGCGGGTGGCGGCCCAGGCCGCCGGCGGCGAGATCTTGGTGAGCCAACCGGTGCGGGATGCCCTTTCCGACTGCGACGACATCCAATTCGGCAAGGGCCGCGAGGTCGAGCTGAAGGGCTTCTCGGGGACCTATTCGTTGTTCGCCGTGGAGGCCCCCGCCGATCCCGATCTGGACTGAAAGCCCTCCCCGTCGTACTCGGCCAGCCGTTGATGCAGGCGGGACCGGACCTCGTCGGCGGTGTAGGCGCGTCGTTTGCGTTGGTCGCGAGCCACCAGTGCGCCCCCGGCGACGACACCGGCGACGCCGGCCAGCCCGACCCACTTCCACAGTCTGCGCATGAACACAGCGTATTCGGGCTGTGTTTAACTTGTGTGCTCTTGCAACCGGACACAGGCATCGACACGCTCATGACGCTGACCCTCGATGAGGCCCTGAACGAGACTCGCACCGGCGATCTTTGGTTGTTTCGCGGCCGCTCACGGCCCGACCGCGCGATTCAGACCCTGACGAACGCACCGGTGAACCACGTCGGCATGACGGTGGCCATCGACGATCTGCCGCCGTTGATCTGGCACGCCGAGTTGGGCGACAAGCTCGTCGACATGTGGACGGGCACCAACCACCGGGGCGTGCAACTCAACGATCTGCGCCAGGCCGTCCTGCAGTGGACGCAGCGGTACCAGCAGCGGTGCTGGCTGCGCCAGCTGACGCCCAACCCCACCCGTGACCAGGAGAACAAGCTGCTGCGGGTGATCGCGCGAATGGACGGCACCGCCTTTCCCACCACCGCACGGCTGACCGGTCGCTGGTTCCGCGGCCGGCTTCCGACCGTCAACGACTGGGTGCGGGGAATCCCGCTGGTGGACAGCAAGGTTCGCGAGCAGACCCGGCGCCGCCGGGAGGAACGCAAGATGAGCATTTCCACGGCCTACTGCGCGGAGACGGTGGCGATCACCTACGAGGAAATGGGATTGCTGAACACGGACAAGGACGCCAACTGGTTCGACCCCGGCAAGTTCTGGAGCGGTGACACGCTTCCGCTGGCGCCGGGCTACCGACTGGGCGGCGAAATCACCGTGACGGTAGGCGAAGTCGGCTAGCCGACCGACATCTCGCCCAGTTCCGACCATCCCGTGGCGTCGATCGTCTGGTTGATGATCTTCGGGGTGGACGTGAGGGCCTGCGGCAGCTCTTGCATCGCCCGCTTGAAGTGATCGCTGTTGACGTGGACGGCGCCCGCCTCGTCGTCACGGAACGCCTCCACCAAGACGTACTCGGCCGGTTTGTCCAGGCTGCGCGACCACTCGAACCACAGGTTGCCGTCCTCGGCGCGGGTGGCGGCGGTGAACGGGGCGACCAGATCCGTCCAGCGGTCCGTCCACTCGGGCTTGGTCTCGAACTTGACGACGATGAAGATCATGGCCGGTATCCGCCTTGCTCGCTGGGAGAAGCTACGCCCGCCCGATACGGGTGGGCAGCGCCAGCATATCCATCCGAGGCACCGGACCGCCAGCAAAGCGCGCCCCGGCCGTCTTAATCGACGGGCGGGGCGCGCTTCATCTGTGTTCCGCACAAATCCTCGGCGGCTCCGACCCGCCCGCGAAGTGGCCTGGGTCACAAACTCGGCGAGTTCGGAGCTATTTCACTCCATCGGAGTCCGCGGATATGTACAACGGAAATAATCTGTGCGCCGAATCGAATCCTTCGTGAATTCAATTCGTTAGGGTTTAGCTCGTGGCCGCTGGGGACAGCCCCGAAACATCCGGAGAACTCGAACGCCAGGCCGAGGCGCTCG
>NZ_LZJB01000124.1:0-39428 GCF_001666895.1 Mycobacterium sp. E3298 | reverse complement strand
GCGCCGGCACGGATTCTCCGACATGTCGAGTTTCAGCCGCGCCTTCCGCGCCGCATACGGACTGTCCCCGCGGGACTGGCGCGGTCACCGCCTGCGTGCCGGCGCTGAGACGGAGTTTTCTTCTGCCACACCGCAGTAAGGGTCCCGCGGGGCACAGCTGCACCACGCCAGCTGCGACGTCGGTCTGCGCGGCAACCGCCTCGCCCCTCCGGGCGGCGTGAGTTGGAGCGCTCTGCGCGGCGCACCACTGCTGCCCCGGGTTCGGCGCCATCACCCTTCGGCAAGGTCCGCCCCGGCCGTCTGCAGCGGAGGCACAACGTCGTGCAGCCCCGGCACACACTGAGACGGTTTCGCGCGCAAACATAAGCCATCAGAGCCTCCGCGTTGCAGGGCCGCGACGACGTGACCGGGTGGGCGGGGAGCGCGATCGGTGAAGGTACGAGGGACACAGCTGGGCCTGGGGAGGAACCACGGGGACCACGGTGAGACGCAACTCGAACGCGGGATACATCACCACCCACGACTTGCCGGCGAGACCAACAAACCGGCCGCACTCAAACACGTTGCAGCGCAACCAAAGTGACCGGACACATGCTATGGAATTCACTCTAGACCGAATCGAGCGGAGTTCCCCGCCCACCGCCCCGCCGCGGCCGGGCAATCGCAGTCGACATCCGGCTGCGCTGACCTCCGCGCATCCGACGTCACGGCCACTATTCACCACACCGGTAACGCATCAACTCCCGACGCGGCGTGAGGACAGCGTTGGGATCGCGCGCGATGCGGGCGGCATTAATTCGACCGGTGCTCGCCGCGTGGGCGGAGGCCGAAGCCTGCGCACCATCGCCGTGCTGATGTTCAACGGGGCGTCGATGTTCGAGACATCGGTGCCGATGAGCGTGTTCGGCATGAATCCTGCCGGGGCTCCCGCATTCACCGTGCTACCGGTTGCCGGCGAAACCGGTCGGATGCGCACCAGCGACGGTGTTGGATTCGATCCACCGCATGGGCTAGAGGCCCTGGACCGCGCCGGGATTGTGGTCTTACCCGGCTGGCGCAGTCCTCATGACGCCCCACCCCCAGGGTCACTGGAAGCAGTCCGCACAGCACACGCCGACGGCGCCTTGATCGTGAGCCTGTGTATGGGCGCGTTCGTCCTCGCAGCCACCGGTCTGCTCGACGGCCGGCGGGCCGCCGCACACTGGTTCCATGCACCCACGCTGGCAGCGCGGTATCCATCGGTGCGCGTTGACCCCTCGGTCCTCTTCATCGACGACGGCGACATTGTCACCAGCGCCGGGACGGCAGCTGGTCTGGATGCCTGCCTTCATGTCGTGCGACGCCACTGGGGCGCCGCCGCGGCCACGGCGATAGCCCGTCATCTCGTCCTGTCGCCCGCACGATGCGGCAGCCAAGCACAGTTTGTCGATCGCCCGGTCCCCCTCCGGTCCGAAGACGTCGAATTGGGAAGGGTGATGGAATACGCCATCGCTCATCTGCAGCATGTGGACATTGACGCGCTCGCCGCACGAGCCGGCCTGAGTCGGCGGACCTTCGATCGCCGCTTCCGGGTCCAAACAGGGGTCTCGCCGCTGCAATGGCTACTGCACCAACGGATCCTGCGCGCCCAGAATCTTTTGGAGCGCACCGAGCTGACCGTCGACGCCATTGCGCGACAGGTAGGTCTGGCCACCGCGGTGTCGCTCCGTCCCGCATTCCGGCGCATCGTCGGCGTCAGCCCCCAGGCGTACCGGCAAGCTTTCCGGACCGTCGACACACATGCCGGTACTGACCGACAATGCGGGCTGACCAACTAGGTGGCGTCTCGCTGCGACTGCGAGCAGGCACCGCGGACCGCGTCCCTTCCGGCGGCTGACGAGCGTCCCGGCGGGCAAAATGAGTCAGAAGGCGATCGATTCCAGCCAGCTGGCGATCTGACCTCGGGCCAGCTTTTACGATCACTACGGAGAGCCCCGAACCGGCTCCGGGTAAACCCTTTTCGGAGCAGCACCGTCGCGGATCGCGAGGCGCTGGTGCGCCGACAGGAAGGATTGGTTCCGTGCCCTACTCGAGCGAACACGACGGTTTCAAGCTCTACTACGAGCGCTCCGGGCAAGGTGTCCCGGTCGTCCTGATTCACGGCAACCCCGGCGACCACCGGGAGTACTCCAGGGTCATGCCGCAACTGGTGGAGCACGCCGATGTCACCGTGATCGACTTGCGCGGTTACGGCAAGTCGGACAAACACCTGAGCGATCCAACGGCCTACGCACTCAGTCGCCAGGTGGGCAGCGTCATTGCCCTGCTCGAAGAATTGGGTATCAGCAATGCCGTGCTGGGCGGATACGACATCGGCAGCTTCACCGCCCAGACGGTCGCATCGACCCGGCCCGATCTGGTGCGATCGCTGGTAGTCGCACCGCCCACCCTGGGCGTCGGGCGGCGGATTCTCGAAGAGGACGCGGTGAACGCGTTCGTGCACGCCATCTTCTACAAGTCGGAACTCGTCGAAGAAATCATCGACGGCAAGCCCGGCGCCGTCCGCGCTGCACTCAAGGAAAACCTGGTGAACTGGTCGGCGCCCGGATCGACCGTTGTCGACGACCTCCTTGACCACCTAACCGAGAACCACTGCGCACCAGGGGCATTCCTGGCCGGCGTCCTGTGGTTCCGCAACCCTGAGGGCAATCCGATCACCTTCTACGCAAACGAGACGACGCCGGCACGGGAAGACAGGTTCGCCAAGCCCATCACCATCTTGTGGCCGGACCAGGACCCCCTGTTCCCACAGGCATGGAGCGACACCCTGGATGACTTCTACGAAGACTTCACCCTCGAGTACCTTGACAACTGCGGCCATTTCAGCCCACTGGAGTCACCTGACATGTGGTCCAAGCACCTCCTGGAACACATCAGCCGGTGACCATCGGCCACACCGGAGTTCCGGTTTCGCACCTCGCATCACTCACGAAAGGGCCATTGTCATGAGATCGTCGGGTGCACCCGCCGAGCCGCACTGAACATGATCGACAACGCCCAACCCGGCGACCGCCCAAACCCAAAACAGACTGTCGCACAAGCGGACTCGCGCTGGTTCCCCGGATTCGACGCCGGTACCTTCGATATCGACGGAACGGCTATCTACGCCCGGTGGGGCGGCAACCCTGGCGGACCCGCACTACTGCTCGTGCACGGCTACCCCGAGACCCACTTGATGTGGCGCCACATCGCCGGCCGGCTGCGGGACCGCTACTTCCTGGTCATACCCGACCTCCGCGGCTACGGGGCCTCCGCCAAACCGGTCGGGTTACCCGATCACAGCAATTACAGCAAGCGGACCATGGCCAACGACCTCGTCGCGGTCGTGGATCAGCTCGGACGAGACTCGTTCTACCTCTGTGGGCACGACCGCGGGGCGCGCGTTGCGGCCCGCCTGGCGCTGGATCACCCACACCGAGTCAGGAAGCTGTCTCTGATCGACATAGCCCCCACCCTCGACATGTACAGGGCCACCAACCAAGAGTTCGCGACCGCCTACTTTCACTGGTTCCTGCTCATTCAGGCCGCCCCACTGCCCGAACTTCTCATCGGAGGCAACCCGGCCGCTTACCTGGCCATCGTGCTACGACAACTATCAGGCGGGAACGACGACTACCTTGAACGCGAGGTGATTGCCGAGTACGAACGCGCTTTCTGCACTCCCGAGACGCTGCACAGCACCGCCGAGGACTACCGGGCCAGCGCCGGCATCGACCTCGAACACGATCAACACAGTCGCGATCGCGGACATCGGATCGCCTGCGACACACAGGTTCTGACCGCCGAGAACGGAGCAGTGCATCGCCTGTTCGACGCTCACGCCCTCTGGCAAGCCCAATGTGCTGCAACTGTCACCGCGACGACGCTGCCATCGGGGCACTTCATCCCCGAAACGCTGCCCGACGAGACCGCCGCCGCGCTATCGAGCTTCTTTCCCACCTGACGCGGTTCTGCCGCTCCGAATCGGTTGAATCAAAGAAAAGCGAGGGTCGTAGTGAGTGCGGTCGCCTTCATCGGTCTCGGAATCATGGGCAGTCCCATGGCGGTCAACCTCGTCCGCGCGGGTCATCAGGTGACCGGATACAACCGATCGCGTCACCGAGTTTCCGACCTCGTCGCCGCCGGCGGTGTTGCCGCCGACTCCATCGCCGACGCGGTCCAGCACGCCGACATCGTCGCCCTCATGCTGCCCGACTCCCCCGACGTCGAAGCCGTGCTAACCGCCGACGGTGGAGTTTTCGAGACGGCCCAACCGGGTGCGCTGATCATCGACTTCTCCAGCATCCGGCCCGAGGTCACACGCACGCTGTCCAGCCGGGCGCGCCAGCGCGGTCTCCGGATGATCGACGCCCCCGTTTCGGGCGGCCAGGTTGGCGCCATCAACGCCGAACTCTCGGTCATGGTGGGCGGCAGCCCTGAGGACTTCGCGGCGGCGCAACCAGTGCTGCAAGCGGTCAGCGCCCACGCCGCACTCGTCGGACCCTGCGGCTCAGGGCAGACGTTGAAGGCCGCCAACCAGCTCATCGTCGCGGGCAACATACAACTCCTTGCCGAGGCGCTCGTCTTCCTCGAAGCGCATGGTGTGGACACTCACGCGGCGATCAGTGTCCTCAGCGCGGGCCTCGCCGGATCAGCGGTACTTGATCAGAAAGCCCACAACATGCTGAGCAGGTCTTTCACGCCCGGCTTCCGCATCGACCTGCACCACAAAGACCTCGGCATCTTCGCCGAAGCAGCCCGCAAGGTCGGCGCCATCAGCCCTGTCGGTTCCCTCGTCGCGCAACTCATGGCCGCCGCCCGGGCCAACGGCGACGGAAGCCTCGACCACTCCGCACTCCTGCGGGGAGTTGAACGGCTCTGCGGTCGCGAAGTAAGGGATAGCGCCTGAGTTCGCAATCCACGGGCATCTCGGCAGTCGCCGCTGACTCGCCCGACCCGGGCAGCCCCGCCCATATTGTCTACTGTAAGAATTACAGTACGATCTTACGCGAGGCCTGCCCCGTTTCTGCTGGAGATGCTGGAGTGCTACGTGACGACCGACGTTCGCAGCAGTGACGAGACCGTCAGCCTGCGCGATCCCTACCCGTTCTTCGCCCGCAAGCGTCTCGAGTCCGGGGTGTTCCGCGGGACGGTGATGGACTATTCCAAGACGCCCGAGTCGCTGATGCCCAAGCGGGAGTACTCCGCGGTGTCCTTCGATGCGGTGAACACGGTGTTCCGCGACGGCCGGACTTTCAGCTCCGCGCCATACGACAAGACGATCGGGCTCTTCATGGGGCCGACCATCCTGGCGATGGAAGGCAAGAAGCATCGCGACCATCGCAACCTCGTCTCCGCCGCTTTCAAATCCAAGGCGCTGGCCCGCTGGGAGAACACCATCGTCCGGCCCATCTGCAACGCGCTGATCGACGAGTTCATCCACACCGGCGAAGCCGACTTGGTCCGGAACTTCACCTTCGAATTTCCCACTCGCGTCATCGCCCGATTGCTCGGGTTGCCCGCCGACGATCTGCCGACCTTCCGCAAGCGCGCCGTGCAATTGATCAGCTACCACGTCGACTACGAACGCGCCTTCGAGGCGTCGGCGGCGCTCAAGGACTACTTCGTCGAGCAGATCGAACGGCGCAAGTCCGAACCCACCGAGGACATCATCGGCGACCTGGTGACGGCGGAGATCGACGGCGAAAGGCTAAGCGACGAAAGCATTTACTCCTTCCTGCGGCTGCTGTTGCCGGCCGGGTTGGAGACCACGTACCGCTCGTCGGGCAACCTGCTCTACCTGCTGCTCACCCATCCGGACCAGTTCGCCGAGGTGCGGGACCACCCCGGGCTGCTGCCGCAGGCGATCGAGGAGGGGTTGCGTTACGAGACACCGCTTACCACCGTGCAGCGCTTCACCACCGAAGACACCGAGCTGGAGGGGGTCGAGATCCCGGCGCGGTCTGTGATCGGCGTGTGCATCGGGTCCGCGAACCGCGACGAGCGGCGCTGGGAGCGTGCGGAGGAATTCGACATCTTCCGCAAGCACGTGCCGCACATCTCGTTCGCCGCAGGTGAGCACACCTGTCTGGGCCTGCACCTCGCGCGGTTGGAAACCCGCGTCGCGATCGAGTGCCTGCTGGATCGAGTGACCAACGTCAGCCTGCTGACCGAGGACGACCCCCACATCCACGGCCAGCCGTTCCGTTCGCCGACTTCGCTTCCCGTGACATTCGACGCAAAGTAGGGTCTGAGAAAATGGTCAAAGTTATGTCGGGCTTCCGGGTCCTGGAACTCGCGCAATTCACGTTCGTGCCGGCGGCGGGGGCGATCCTCGCGGACTGGGGCGCGGACGTCATCAAGGTCGAACACCCGCTGCGCGGCGACACCCAACGCGGCTTCATCAACATGGGCGGCATCCAACTCGATCCGGAGCGGCATCCGCTGATGGAACACCCCAACCGGGGCAAGCGCAGCGTCGGGATCGACGTCTCGACGCCGGGCGGCCAGGAGGTGATCTACGAGCTGGCCAAGACCGCTGACGTGTTCCTCACCAACTACATGCCGGCGCAGCGGCAGAAGCACAAGTTCGACGTGGAGCACATTCGCGCGGTGAACCCGAACATCATATACGCGCGAGGTTCGGCGTACGGCGACAAGGGCGCCGAGCGTGACGTGGGTGGCTACGACGGGACGGCGTTCTGGACGCGCAGCGGCATCGGGTACGCGCTGACCCCCGAGGAGCTGGGCGGCGCACTGGGGCAGGGTATTCCAGCGTTCGGTGACTCCATCGGCGGCATGTTCATCGCCGGTGGCATCTCCGCGGCGCTGCTGCATCGCGAGCGCACCGGCGAAGCCGTCGAGCTCGACGTGTCATTGCTGAGCACCGCCTGGTGGGCGGCGGGAGCGAGCGTGACGCAGGGCATGGAGACCGGACAGGTGATGCGCACCCCGATGCCGGGCGCCGCGGGCGCGATGTCGGTGAACCCCTTCATGGGCAACTACGCAACCTCCGACGGCGGCACTATCAACCTGTGCATCATCAGCCCGACCGGCTTGATCCGCGACACGTTCGAGCATCTCGGCATCCCCGAGGCGGCCGACGACCCCCGCTTCTCCGACGTGCTGCCCCTGATCCAGAACGCCAGCGCGGCCGCCGAGCTGATCGCAAAGGCCTTCGCCGGCAAGCCCTTCGACTATTGGCGGCAACACCTGAAGACGATGAAGGGCCAGTGGGCGCCGTTCCAGAGCCTGCTCGACCTGGTCGAAGAGACGAGCAGGCCCTGGCCAACGACATGGTCAGCGAGGTCGAGCTCGCCAGCGGCGGAAAGCCTTTCCGCGTCGTGCGCGGTCCGGTGCAGTTCAACCACGAGCCGCTGGTGACCACGCGCGCGCCACAGGCGTCCGAGCACACCGAGCTGGTGTTGATGGAGCTCGGCATGGATTGGGACCGCATCGAGGAACTGAAGGACTCGGGTGCTATCGCATGAAGAACGCCGGCGACGGCCGCGGTGACGACCTGAAACTTCGCCGAACGTGCACTCAGGGCGAAGAATTGGCCGATTTCTCGCCCTGAGTGCACGTTCGGCGCGCTATCAACCGACCTTCTTGGCCGGCGGCCCGTACGCCGGCTTACCCAGACCCAACATGTACTGCGCGATCATGTTGCGGAACACCTCCAGCGTGCCGCCGTAGATGCCGACCAGCGGGGCGAATCGGTAGGCGTATTCGGCGCTGCCGTCGTCGGCGGCCCCTTCCGTCCCGAAGGGCAGCGCCGAGGACGCGCCGAGGAGGTCCATGAGTTCCGGGGAGATGTCGCGCATGGTTTGCGCGATGGCGACCCGGCCGAAGATGCTCGGGGTGGCCAGCGCCGTCTCCAGTCGGGCGACGCACCGGCCCAGGCGGTACGCGACCGACTTGTCGTCGACGAGCCGGCGCCCGTCGTCGTCGGGCCGCGTGACGCTCGCCGCCGCCTTGTCCACCGCCTGAGACAGAAATCCGGCCTGGTGCATCATGATTGACGTGTCCTGCAGCCCGTCGGGGGCGGCGGCGACTGCGCCGTGCTCGACGTTGAGCGGTTCTCGCAGCACCGTCCAGCCGCCGTTCACCTCACCCAGCCGGTACTTGTCGTCCACGCGGACATCGCTGTAGTAAACGATGTTGGTCCGGTCGCCGTCCACGGTGCGGATGCCCTGGATGTCGATGCCCGGCGACTCCAGCGGCACCAGGAACATGGTCAGGCTCTTGTGCTTCGGCGCCTCCGGGGCGGTGTTGGTGATCAGGAAGACGTACTGGCAGTTATGGGCCCCGGTCGTGAACATCTTGGAGCCGTTGATGATCCACCCGTCGCCGTCGCGGACCGCGCGGGTCTTGCAGGTCGCGATGTCGGAGCCGCCCTCGGGCTCGGTGTAGCCGAGGCACAGCCTCACCTCGCCGCTGAAGACCTTCGGTAACACCTCGTCGCGCAGCTGCGCCGACCCGAACTTGTCCACCGAACGAGCCACCATCGCGGTGGTCCCCCAGGTCACCCAGGGAACGTGTGCGCGCCGCTTCTCCAACTCCCAGATACGGCGCCGCACCCGGCTGAAACCGCCGTCGGATTCCGGTTTCCACTCCGCCGCCAAATAGCCTGCGGCGCCGAACTTCAGGTGCAGGCCCTCGTCGAAATTGTCGCCCGTTTCCCGGTCCCGGCGCCTGATCTCTTCGGTCATGTGCGTGGCCAGAAAGTTCCGCGCTTCGTCGCGGAACGCCTCGTCCTCGTCGGACAGTTCGACGCGCGAGAAATCCACAGTGTCGCTCCTTCCTATGCCGGCTGCGCCGCGCCCTCGCGGGCGGCCACGATCTGCGCCACCCGTTGTGCCGTCGCGCCCGGATCGCCGCCGGCCAGCGGCCAGCCCCGGGCCCGCACCAGATACGCCGTCGCCGCGGCTTCGGCGGAAACGCCCAGCCCGCCTTGAATGTGGACCGCCATCGTCGCCGCCCTGGCGGCCTCCTCTGCCATGAATACGAATGCGGAAGGCGCCAATTCGGGCCGTTCGTCGGGTTCGTTGTCCAGGAACCAGGCGGCGCGTCGGGCCAGATTCCGGCCGCCTTGCACGGTGATGGCCATGTTCGCGAGCGGGTGCGAAATCCCCTGCAGCGTGGAGATGGGCACCCCCAACGTGTACCGGGTCTTGGCGAATTCGGCCGCGATGGTCATGGTCTCCTCCACCAGCCCGACGAGCGCCGCCGCGGTCAGCAGCCGCCACTCGTCCAGGGCCAGCCGGTAAGCGGCTAGTGCCTCGGGCCCCTCGGCGACGACCTCACGGGCGTCCGCCGCAGCTGGGTCCACCCAGGCCATCGGCAGCCGGCCGATGTTGTCTACCTTCGCCGGACGGGTGCCAAAGGTCAGGCGCACGACTTGGTCGCCGTCGCGGACGACGATGTGATCGGCGATCGACCCCGAGGGGATCAACCGCGGACCGCGCCCATCGTCGATCCGCGGGTCCAGGGCGGCCAGCTGTTCGCCCTCGGCTATCCCGGCGGCGCCCTCCCCCAGCGCGCCGAGGCGCCCCAGCAGCCGCGCGGTGCAGACGTGGTCGATCCACGGAACCGGCGCGAGGGACCGGCCGATCTCCTCGGCCACCAGGGTGAGATCGACCAGGGTGGCGCCGTCACCGCCACACGACTCCGACAGCGCCATCGTGGTGGCGCCCATCCCGCACAACCTCTCCCAGAGACTCTTGTCGAAACCGGATTGCTCTGCGGCACGCACCGTTTCGATCGGACAGTGGGTCTTGAAGAACTGCTTGTAGGCCGCCTGCAGGGCGACGTGATCGTCGGACAAGCTGTAATCCAGCCTGCGTAGTTCGAAGCGGTCCATCGTTACTCGTCCTTCCCGAAGAAGAAGTCTCGCGCGTTGTTGTAAAGGTAGTTGTCCAGTACCTCGGCGGGAAGATCCAGCGCGCGGGCTTCGGGGATAACCCGGCGCATGGGCAACACCGGCCAGTCGGACGCGTAGATCACCTTGTTGGGGCCACGAGTGCGCATGTAGTGCAGCAGGCTCTCCGGCAGCCGTTTGGGCGACCACGCCGACGTCATCAGGCGCAGGTTGGCGTACTTGAGCAGCAATCGGATGGCGACGTCCCACCACGGGTCGGCACCGTGAATCATGCACAGCCGCAGCTCGGGAAAGCGCACGCACACCCGGTCCAGGTGCATCGGGTGCTGGACCTCGCCGGGTATGGGCGGTCCCGGAATTCCGGTGTTCACACACAGCGGAAGGTCCAGTTCCGCGCACTTTGCGTAGAGCGGGTAGTACACGGCGTCGCTGGGCGGGTACTGGCCGTCACCCCAAAAGCTTGGCCCCACTACGGCATACGCGACGGGGAGGTCCGCCGCGACCGCGGTCAGCTCGCGCAGCGACCGCACGGGGCGCAGCAGGTTGACACCGCCCATGGCCAGCGCGAAGCGCTCGGGCCTGGCCTCGACGAACTTGCGCGCGGTCGTGGACGGGTTGGCGAGCGAGTCCATCAGGATCGCCTGCTGTACGCCCTGTTCGTCCATCTCGGCGAGCAGCTCGGAGAGGTCGACCGGGGCGAACATCGACTCGGGACCCTTGAAGTAGTCGTCCCTGACCTTGAGCATCCAAGTCGGCTGAGATTCGGCTTCCCCGAAGTGGACGTTCACCAGGCAATCAATCGCTTTGGTGTTCATGACTTCCTTCGGGATCGGATGGGACGAGCGCGATCACCGGATCTCGTTGACTGGCTCGCTCTTTGGCCCATCGATAGTTGGGCTTGCCGTTGCCGAGGCGTTCGATCCGTTCGACGAAGATGAAGGCCTTGGGCGCCTTGAAGTGCGCCAGCTGCGTCGTGCACGCGCCGTGCAGGGCGTCCCGGCTCAGGTGGGCATCGGGGTGGGTCGCGACGAGCGCGACGACCTCCTCCCCCCACCGCTCGCTTGGCCGGCCCACCACCAGGGCGTCGAGGATGCCGGGAAGCGCGCGCAGCACCTCCTCGACCTCTTCGACGAAAACCTTTTCACCCCCGGTGTTCACGACCAGCGAATCGCGACCGAACAGGCGGATGGTGCCGTCGGCTTCCAAAGATGCGCGGTCGCCCGGTACCACCACCCGCCGGCCATCGATCTCCGGGAAGGTCCGCTGCGTGGCTTCGGGGTCGCCGAAGTAACCGAGCGGGATGCGGCCGGTCCTGGCGGCCCAGCCGACCTCCTGCTCACCCGGCCGCAGGAACCGGCTGCGGTCGGCCGACACGACGGTAGCGCCCTCCCTGGGCTGGAACGTCTCGCTGGCGTTCCCTTCGCGGCTGTGACCGAACGCCATGTTCCCGCTCTCCGAAGACCCGTAGCCCTCGATGATCGTGATGTGTGGCAGGCATTCCATCAGCGCGCGTTTGTGTTTCGCGTTGGTGGCGGCCCCTCCGGTGCCGATCGCCTGCAACGAGGACAGGTCGTAGGCACGCGTGCGCAGCTCCTCGATCAGCGGCCCGGCGTACGCATCGCCCACCATGGTCATCATGCCCACCTTCTCCCGCTCGGCGGTTTCCCACACCGACCGCACGTCGAGCTTGTTGCGGTCGTCGTAGAGCACCACCGGCAAGCCCGCACAGAGCGCGGCGAAGGCGGTCCACATGCCGGCCGCGTGCATCAGCGGAGAAACGGCGAACCACGGCTGCCCGCCCCCGGCGACCTTGTCGTAAATCTCGGTGACGCTGGCATGGTCGGCGCCCACCATCGACGACACGTACATGTCGCTCTGGCGCCACAGCACACCCTTCGGGCGTCCGGTCGTTCCGCCGGTGCACATCATGATGAGGTCATCCGGGGATCCCGCATCTTCGCGGTCGGGACTGGCGGCGGCCAGGACGTCGTCGAGTGAGATCGCCTTCGGCAGTTGGGGAACGGCGCTGCCATCGTCGATGGATATCAGCAACTCCGTGCCGATCGGGGGCAGCACGTCGGCGAACCGCGCGCCGAGCGAGCGATGGTAGATGATGCCCCGTGGGCGCACGTAGTCGAGCAGCTCGCGAATCTCCCGGGGCGAGTAGTGGTGATTCACGTTGACCGGGACGGTGCGCGCCTTGAGGCATCCGATCACCATGTCGGGGTAAAGGTCGTTGTACATGATGAGCGCGATCCGGTCCTGACCGCATTCCCAGCGCTGCAGCTCATCACGCGGGGCGTATACACCGAACCCTTTGTCCTCGAGGTAGTTCGCCAATCGATTGGTGCGGCGCGCCGATTCGGCGAACGTGCTCTTGCGTTCTCCGCATACGGTCATCAGGCGGTCGGGCACGACGTCGGCGATGGCGTCCAGAACGGCGCCCACGGTCCATTCGCTCATAGCGGGAAGCGGCTAGACGGCCGAGGCGACCGGGACGCCGAGCAGGTCAAGGGCGTTGTCGCGCATCACTTTACGGATTTCGGCAGGGCTGAAGTCGGTGAGCTCCTCGGTGAACGAAACCGGCGTCTCGAGGCCCTCGCCGTGCGGCCAGTCGGAACCGAACAAGATCTTGTCGATGCCGATCACCTTGGCCAGTTCGCGCAGGTCGTCCTCGTAGTAGGGGGCGATCCATACGTTGTTGCGCAACTGCTCGACCGGGTCCTCGGGAAAGTCACGGGGCTGAGTGTTGGCCGCCTTCTTCAACCGCTTGATCAGCCGGTGGACGAAGTAGGATCCGTTCTCGATGCTGACCGCCTTGAGTTTCGGATGGCGGGTGAACACGCCGTGCACGATCATCGAGGCCATCGTGTCGTGGATGGCGCGGTCGTCGAGGAGCACGTTGTCCAGTGGATCCTTCGCGCCGAAACCCTCGAACGTCGCTTTGCCGCCCCACGCCGCCGCGATGTGCAGATAGCCGCTGTCGCTGAGATGGAATCCGACCGGGACTCCCGCCTCGGCCAGCCGGGCCCACACCGGGTCATGGCTGGGATGCCCCAACGACCGCGGCTTGACCAAGCCGGGCACCGGCGCCGGCCGCACCAGCACCAGCTTGGCGCCGCGCCCCAACACGAATTCCACCTCTTCCAGCGCCTTCGCCGGATCGGCCAGCGAGATGATCGGCGCGGCGATGATGCGATGATCGGGTCGGTCGAAGCCCCAGTCCTCGTCGAGCCACAGGTTGAACGCGTGCACCGACGCCATCGTCGCCTCGATGTCGCCCTTGAGCGCCTCCTCGACCCCGCACGCGAAAGTCGGCAGCATGAACACGGTTTCGATGTCCTGAGTGTCCATCACCGCGACCCGGGCGTCACGATTCTGGTACTCCGGGTGGTCGGCGAGCCGCTCGACCTTCATCAGGGATGCCGGGTCCACGCCTTCGGGAATCTCCCCGCGGAACAACAGATCCAGACAACCCGGCACGATGATCGGGTCGAACGTGGGGTTCGGCACGAAGTGGTTGACTCGACCGCCGATAACGGCCAGAGTGCGCTTGCCCTGAGTGACCATCTGGACGCCGCGGCTCTTGAACGCCCTGTCGAGGTGGCGGGTGAAAGCGTCCAGAGGCTCGTAGTAGTGGTTGTCGACGTCGATCGCCTGGTAACCCAAACTGGCCATGATCTTCCTTTCCGGCATCCCCGGCGAACGCTAGGCGTCGGTCGAGTTGAGCGAGGGAAACTGCGGGGGCCGCTTCTCGAGGAAGCTGGTGATGCCTTCGATGACGTCCGGCCGCGGCATCGCCTCGTGCAGCAACACCTCGGCGCGCGAGGTGGCATCGACCACGTCGCGAGTGGCGTCGCCGTACACCTGTCGCTTGATCACTTCCATGGAAGCGGGCGAGCAGTTGCGGGCGATGTCCTCCGCATAGTCCAGCGCACGCTTCATCAGATCTTCGGGCGCGACGACTTCCTTGACCAGGCCGAGCTCGGCCGCCTCTTCGGCGAGGAAGGTGCGGCCACTCAGCAGCAGATCCAGCGCGGCGCCCCACGTGGTGAGACGCGGGAGGATCCAGGAAATGCCGAACTCGGCGATCAGTCCGCGGCGGGCGAAGACCGCGGCGAACTTGGCGCCGGCGGATGCGAACCGGACGTCGCACATGAGCGCCTGGGTCAGGCCGATGCCGACGCAGGCGCCGTTGATGGCCGCGATCACGGGCTTGCGCAGCGTGGTCACAAAATGCGGTGGCCGTTCGCCCACGAGGTCGGCGAGGTTGGTCTGGCTCGCCTTCTCCATCGTGTCGCCGTAGCTCGGTGCGGAACTCGGCGTGCCCAGATATGCGCCGGCGCAGAAACCCTTGCCCCGCCCGGTCAGCACGATCACCCGGACGGCCGGGTCCTGTTCGGCCCGGTCGATCGCGGCGTAGAACCCAGCGGCGATGTCCGGGCCCCATGCGTTGAGGCGGTCCGGGCGGTTGAACGTCAAAATCGCGACGCCGCTTGCGGTCGCCTCGTAGAGCACCGCGTCCTCGGAAGCGTCGTCGCTGCCGGACATCTACCCCCGTACCTCCTCACGGTCGCCCACGAATTCCGCGGCATTTGTACGCATACTGTATACCTATCGGTACTGTTTTCCACAACCGCCGCCCAGCCCCCCGAACCCCGGCCGAACAGCGCGTTTCGGCTTGCTGAGCCGAGCGGTCGACCGCGGTATACGGACCGGCGGACCGGTGCCTGTATCCGCCCATTGTGGCGAGCACCACGTCCCCACCACGTTTTCTTCGACCGCCGATGTGGGAAAGCGACTAAGGACACCCACTAGCAGGGAGGGGAAACGCCATGGTGGACATCAAGAGCGGTCCGATCGAGGCCATCCAGGGCATCGTCGAGGCTGTCTTCGGAAAGGCCAAGGAGATCGTCGGCACGATCATCGGCCGCAACGACCTGGTCAACGAGGGTCAGGCTCAGCAGGACAAGGCCGACGCGCAGCGCAGTGCGGCGAAGAAGGAAGCCGCGGCCGAGAAGGCGCGCGGTAAGGCCAAGGCCGCGGAGGCACGCGAGAAGGCCGAACAGCAGTAAGAACAAGGGGTTGACAAGGGTCCGGTCACCGGTGGTGACCGGGCCCTTGCTCGTCAGTCGACTTGTGGCGCAACCCTTTTGCCGAGTCACTACGTTCCGATGAGCCCGAGGCGGCGATAAGCCTCCTCGATCTGCGACTTGGCCTCGGGCGGCAACTCCGCTTGCGGCGGGCGCGAATGCGGGTAGGCGCCGATCGGCAGGCCCAGTAGCGAAGCGGCGTATTTGAATGCGCCGCCCCAGTGGGTGAAGTAGTCGGGCCGTCCGGGGTAACAGGTCCACCAGGATCCGACGTCGAGGTCGAACTGGTCCAGGCCCGACTCGCGGCCGAAGTCCATCGCCTCCAGCAGCTTGTCGCTTTGCACCAAATCCCAGTACTGAGAGAACAATCGCCGCTGCGGCGTGTCGAACAGATAGCCGGTGGTGCCCAGTTGCGCGGGGCAGACGGTCCCGTCACGCAGCCATCCCGCGCGATACACCGTCTTGTCGCACTCCCACAGCACCAGGCCGGGCGCCAACTCGTGCAGTAGGCGGCTGTTCGCCGGCCTGAAGGCACCCTCCTTGGTGGCGCACACCGCAGGCACCTCGTCGTAGATCCGCGCGCTTTCGGCCGCGGTCAGGACGTAGCCGGACGACGGCGAGTTGAACATGCCCAGTGCGATGTCGGTGCGCGAGGCGATGTATTCGAAGAATCGCAACACGCCCTCGCCGCCATGCACCTCCATCATCGGCGTTTGGATGTAGACGATGTCGGCGCCGACCTCCTGGGCGTGCAGCGTCAGGTTCAGACAGTCCTTCGCCGAGAGGGCCGCCGTGCACGCCTGCACGACGACGTCGGGGTTGGCGGCGCGTCCCTCCTCGATTGCGACCTCCAGCAAGCGCTTTCGCTCATCGAGGGTCAACGACCAGAATTCGGAGAGCCCGCTGGTGCACCACAACATCGGGTGTCCGAGGTCGCCGACGCAGTAGCGGACCAGCGTCCGGTACGCCTCCCAGTCGATGTCGTCGCCGTCCGGGCCGCAGAACGGGGTGTAGAGGGAGTCGCCGATTCCCCGCAATGCCCCGCGCGCCCAGGCGCGCGCCTCACGTGCCGTCGCCACAGTCGACCCCTATCTCCTCAGCCGATCGCGACCGCCGCGTCGAACGCCTCCCGGCTGCGGCCCACCAACGCCACCCGGCCGCCCTCGTCGGCGAGACAGCGCGCCGCCGCCAAACCCATCCCGCGGCTATCACCGACGACCACCGTGGCGGCATTCGCCAGGCCTAGATCCATGGCAATTCCCGTGGCTCATCTGGTGACTCGTTCAATGGCTTGTGCCCGGTCACCTTCGCCCGTCCAGCCTTCGTTACCAAAAAGCCTACGATAGGTATTACAGTAGCAGATGGAAAAGCGCACGGAAGCCCGGTTGACGGCCATCGTCGAGCGGCGACACGCCTACGTATGCGCAGGTGAGTTGGCACGGCTCTCCGACCGCATGCACAGGATACATCGTGATGGAGGTGCCCGTAGTGGCAAAGCAGGCTATCGCCGACAAGCGTCAACGACGCGAACGCGGATCCATCAATCCCGATGACATCATCAGTGGCGCATTCGAACTCGCGGAGCAAGTGTCCATCGACAACTTGAGCATGCCGCTGCTGGGCAAACACCTCGGCGTCGGCGTTACGAGCATCTACTGGTACTTCCGCAAGAAGGACGACCTGCTCAACGCGATGACCGATCGCGCGCTGAGCAAGTACGTGTTCGCCACCCCCTACGTCGAGGCCAGCGACTGGCGCGAGACGTTGCGCAACCATGCGCGCCTGATGCGGAAAACGTTCATGGGCAACCCAATTCTGTGCGACCTGATCCTGATTCGGGCCGCGCTCAGCCCGAAGGCGGCGCGATTGGGCGCCGAGGAGATGGAGAAGGCGATCGCCAACCTGGTCGAGGCCGGCCTGTCGCCGGAGGATGCCTTCGACACCTACTCGGCGGTCTCGGTGCACGTCCGTGGATCGGTGGTGCTGCAGCGGCTGTACGAAAAGAACCAATCCTCCGGCGAGGGCGCGCGCGCGATCGAGGACGCCGTCGCCATCGACCCCGAGAAGACCCCGCTGCTGGCTCAGGTCAGCCGGATCGGTCACCGGATCGGCGCCCCCGACGAGACCAATTTCGAGTACGGCCTCGGCTGCATCCTCGATCACGCCGGCCGGTTGATCGAGGAGGGCAAGGGGGCGAAAGGCGGCAAGGCGGCGCCGTCACGGGCGCGCAAGGCGGCCAAGGCGCCCGGGTCGCGGGCGCGCCCCAAGGCCCCGGCGCGCTAGCCCGACACCGAATCGGCTTATCACACCTCGGGTTCCGGCACGTCGAAGTATTCGTCACGGAGCCGGAACGCTTCCTTGGTCCCGTGCTGGGCGCGGGTCTTGACGAAGTTGAACTCGCCCGGCCCGAATTGCAGGTTGGTGCCGAAGGCGTGAAAGAGATAGCTGGCCACTTCCTCGCCCTGGTATGCCTGACTCTGTTCGACGAGACGGAACGCCTCCTTGGCGATGACGACCCCGTCGGCGGGCATCTTCGCCGCCTTCTCGGCCCAGTACCGCGCCCGGGCGGGCACCGCGGCGGGATCGCATGTGTCGGTGAAGATTCCGAGATGCTCGAGCTCACTCGCCTCGATGACGTCGCCGGTGAGCAGCAGGCGCCGGGCCAGCACCGGTCCGAGCCGGTGGAAGAACATGTGCAGGCTCCCGAGCGCGGGGCCGAGGAAGCGGGTCGCCGGCATGCCGATCTTCGTGTCGCGCGCTATCACGGAGATGTCGGTCATCAGCGCCATCTCGAAACCGCCGCCCAGCGCATACCCGGCGATCTCGCCCACCGTGACCTTCGGGAAACCCATGAAGTTGTGGTAGAAGCCAAAAGACTTGCGGTCCACGGTGAGTCGCCGACGCTGGCTGGGGCGGCGCTTGGCTGACGCGTCATCGCCGTCCGGTTGGCTCGGCTTGCCGTACCAGCCGTACGCGTTGTTCATGTCGGCCCCGGCGGAGAAGACGCCCCCGGCCCCGCGCAGTAGCACCACCGTCAGGTCGTCGTCTTCGGCCACCCGGTCCAGGCATCGGGCGACCGCCTCGCGCATCGCGGCGTCATAGGAATTGCGTTGGGCCGGATTGTTCAGCGTGATCGTCGCGATGCGGCGGTCGCGGTCGACCTCGAACAGTACGCGATCGTCCGGGGCGCTGGGGGCGGTCATCTATCGGACTCCTTTCGCCGCCTGCCGAATTGAAACCCGGCGAGCTTTTCCGGCGGTGAGGCCAACGTGTTCACCTCGCCGCTGCAGAGCACTTCGCCGTCGAGCAGCAACCGCGCCGTCGACGCGATCCCGCGTTCGATCTGCGAGCGAGCGATGTCGAACCGTAGCTCGGTCGATATGGGGGTCGGCCGGCGAAACGTCACCGTCAGCGACCGCGTCTTACCGGACAGACCCGTGACGCAATTGTGGTGCTGAATGACGCAGTCGAAGAAAACGCCGAGAAAGCCTCCGTGCACCAATCCCGGCGGGCCCTCGTACACCAGGGGAAAGTTGACCCGCCCGGTCGCCTTGTCGGCATCGAGGTCGTCGAACCGGTACTCCGGAAAGCACGGGTTGTAGGCGCCGATGTCGGTGGCGTGGTTGAGATAGACGCGCCGGGGATCGTCGGCGACGTCCCCCATCCTTGGCGCGTTGTCCCGCGGCGCCACCGCGGACAGCTCGCGCTCCCACTCCGCGAACTTCGCCAGCATGGTGTCGACCGCGGGATGGGGATGCTCGAGTGAGACCAGCAGTGAGCTCAGGCGCCGCATGGCGCCGGCGGCGGCCACGGTCTGCGGCAGCGGCGCTTCGCCGAACCTGGCATCGCCGGTCCGCGCCGACTCGGGTGCGACCCGCCGCTGGGCTCCGCCCTCCTGCAAGGCCATGCTTCATCTCTTTTCGGTCGGGTTTCCGGCCCGGCTATTTCCGGCGGCAGCGTACCCTGCTAACTTATACAGCGTATCAATCGTATTGCCTACTGTATGGGTAACCGTATCGGCAGAAAGGCCGGATTCGACGGTGAGTCATGGGGCCGACGCGGCCGGCGCCGACGGTTCGGTGACAGTGCACCGAGACGGCGCCGTGCTGCGGCTAACGCTTGATCGTCCGTCCCGACGTAACTCGTTGAATGAAGCCATGATTGGCTCTTTGGTGGAGGCGCTGACGGCTGCCGCCACCGACGATTCGCTCAGGGCGATCCACATCCGTGGCGGTGACGACTTCTGCGCCGGCGTCGACTGGGTCGCCACCAACGACCGGCCGCGGCCCCGCACGGGCGATCTGGTGCGGCGGATACCCCAGGGCGCCCACCGCGTGATCGAGCTCGTCGCGAGCATCCAGCTGCCGGTGCTGTGCAGCGTGCGAGGCTGGGCCGCGGGATTCGGCTGCAACCTCGCGCTGGCCGCCGACTTCGCCGTTGCCGCCACCGACGCGGTGTTCTGGCAGCCCTTCGCCGACCGTGGCTTCAGCCCGGATTCGGGTGCCACCTGGCTGCTGCCCCGCCTGGTCGGCCTCACGCGGGCGAAGCGAATGCTGTTGCTGGGCGAGCAGGTCGGCGCCGTCGACGCGGCCGACTGGGGACTGATTCACCAGGCGGTGAGCCCCGGCGGGCTGGACGACGCCGCCGGCGAGCTGCTCGAGCGGCTGGCCTCCGGGCCGACGGTGGCAATGGGACTGGCCAAGCAGGCGCTGAGCTTCGGCCAGCATGCGACGCTCAGCCAATCGATGACCCAGGAATTGTTCAACCTCGAACTATCTTGCCGGACAGTCGATTTCAGGGAAGGCCTGGAAGCCTTTCGGCAGCGGCGCGCACCGAGATTCCAGGGCAGATGAGGGAGCAGGATGCCTACTGACTCGTTCGACACCATCACATACGACGTCGACGGGCACACCGCCACCATCACGCTGAACCGTCCGGATGCCCTCAACGCCCTGAGCCCGCACATGATCACCGAACTGCGAGCCGCCTACGACGAGGCCGAGAACGACGACAAGGTATGGCTGACCATCGTGACCGGCACGGGCCGCGCGTTCTGCACGGGCGCTGACGTCACGGCCATTCCCGAAGACGGCAAGGTGATCTACGAGCGCCCGTACCTGTCCACCTACGACCAATGGGAGGCGCCGCAGGAAGGCACCCCACCGTTTCGCACGGCGGCCAAGCCGGTGATCACCGCGGTCAACGGGTTGTGCTGCGGCGCCGGCATGGACTGGGTCACCACGTCGGACATCGTGATCGCGTCGGAACAGGCCACATTCTTCGATCCGCACGTCAGCATCGGGCTGGTCGCCGGACGCGAGATGGTGCGGGTGGCGCGCGTGCTGCCCCGCTCGATCGCCCTGCGCATGGCGCTGATGGGCAAGCACGAGCGGATGAGCGCACAACGCGCCTACGAGCTCGGGTTGATCAGCGAGATCGTCGGGCACGACCGGCTTCTCGAGCGGGCCCGAGAGATCGCCGACGTCGTCAACTCCAATGCGCCGCTGGCGGTTCGGGGTACCCGGCTGGCCATCGTCAAGGGCCTCAATGTTCCGCTGCACGAGGCGGAGATCATGGCCGAAACGTTCCGCGAGCGCGTGTTGCGCACCGAGGACGCGGCCGAAGGGCCCAGAGCCTTCGTGGAGAAGCGCAAGCCGGATTGGCAGTGCCGATGACGTTCGAGACCATCCTCCTCGAGGTCGACGAGATCGACCGGGTAGCGACGATCACGCTGAACCGGCCGGGGCAGCTGAACGCGTTCAACCGCACCATGTGTGCGGAGATGGCCCACGCCTGGCGCACGGTCAAACTCGACGACTCGGTGAACGCCGTGGTCCTCAGGGCAGCCGGTGACCGTGCGTTCAGCGCCGGGCTGGATATCAAGACTCCCTACGGCCAGCCCGAAAACATATGGAATCACGAGGATCCCGGCGAATCGCTCAGCCCGAAGTGGCAGAAGATGTGGAAGCCCGTCGTGTGCGCGGTTCAGGGCATGTGCACCGCGGGCGCGTTCTACTTCATCAACGAATCGGACGTGGTCATCTGCGCGGAGGATGCCACGTTCTTCGACTCGCATGTATCGGCCGGCCTGGTCTGCGCCCTGGAGCCAATCGGCTTGATGAGGCGCATCGGCTTGGGCGAGACGCTGCGCATCGCGCTGATGGGCAACGACGAGCGGGTCGGCGCCGACACCGCGCTGCGGATCGGATTGGTCTCGGAAGTGGTCCCCGCCGACCGGCTCTGGGACCGCGCCCACGAGATCGCCGCGACCATCGCCGCGAACCCTCCGACCGCGACTCAGGGCACGGTGAAGGCGATTTGGGAATCGCTCGACAAGCCGTATCGGGCGGCCCTGGAGCAGGGGCTGATCTACACCCGGCTGGGCAATCCGCTCGGCACCGCCGAACTCGCCGCCCAGAAGGCCGGCGGCGAAGCTGCCACGCGCACACCGAAGACCCGCTGATGCCCGCGCACGCACTCAGTCAACGCATCGCGGATGTCCTCGGCCTGCGGCCCGACGCGCACGCCATCGAGTATGACGCCCAATGGATCTCCTGGGCCGCCGTCGGCGCCAGGGCACAGCGCATCGCCTGCCTGGTCGCCGATCGCGGACCCGGCGTCGGGATGCTGCTGCGCAACCGGCCCGGTCACGTGGCGGCCTTTCTCGGGGCGCTGCTGGGCGGCGGGACGGTCGTCGTCGTCAACCCGGCTCGCGGCGACGAGCGCACCAAGGCCGACCTCGCCGGGCTGCGACTGCCGCTGATCATCGGGGAAGACGACGACCTGACGACACTGCTGCCCCCGGCGACCGACGCCACGACGGTGGCGATTGCGGGCCTATTGGACGACCCCCCGACCGGCCGCCCGACGATTCATCCGGCGCCCGAGGCCCACCCGCGGACCGGGGTGGCGGTACGGATGTTGACCAGCGGTACGACGGGCCCGCCCAAGAGGATCGACCTCGGCTACGACGTGCTGGCGCGCAGCGTGATGGGCGCCGAACCCGAGCGCGCCCCGGCGCCCACCGGGCTCCGCCGCGGGGTCGCGATCGTCAACTCGCCGCTGGTGCACATCGGCGGGGTGTTCCGGGTGCTGCAATGCATCGCCGACGCACGACCATTCGCGCTCCTCGAACGTTTCGAGCTGAACGCGTGGGCCGACGCGGTGCGAAGACACCGACCGCGCACGGTATCGCTGGTTCCCGCGGCGCTGCGCACGGTGTTGCACTCGGATGTGCCGCGCGCCGATCTGGAGAGCATCCGCGCCGTCACCTGCGGCACGGCCCCCCTGACGGCCGAGGATGCCGACGCCTTCACCGCCAAATACGGCATTCCCGTGCTCACCTCTTACGCGGCAACGGAATTCGGTGGCGGTGTCGCGGGCTGGACGTTGCCGGATTACCAACGGTATTGGGCCGCCAAACGGGGCAGCGTCGGCCGCGCCAACCCGGGTGCGCAGCTGCGGGTGGTCGCGGACGATGGCAGGCCGCTGGGGGCCGACCAGGTCGGTCTGCTCGAGGTCAAGCCAGGCCAGCTGGGGCCGTCGGCCCAGTGGATGCGGACCACGGACATGGCGCGCATCGACGCGGACGGGTTCGTCTGGATTGTCGGGCGTGCCGACCAGGCGATCATCCGCGGGGGATTCAAGGTGATGCCCGACGACGTCCGCACCGCCCTGGAGAGCCACCCCGCAGTGGCGGGTGCGGCGGTGGTCGGCCGGTCCGACGAACGCCTCGGGGCGACGCCGGTCGCGGTGGTGGAGCTGCGCAGGCCCGCCTCCGTCGACGCCGACGCGCTCGTGGAGTACCTCGGAACACGGCTGGCGCGCTACGAGATTCCCACCGAGATAGCGATCGTCGACACCATCCCGCGGACGCCGTCGGGCAAAGCTGACCTGGGTGCGGTCCGGCGTTTCTTCGGTGCCGCCGCCGCACACGGTGACCATGCCCGGTGACGGCCCGACGGTCGCCGAGGTCCTGACACAACGGGCCCGTGCGCGCGCAGAACATCCCCTACTGATCTGCGACGGCGACCGCATCAGCTATGGCCAAGCCGAGGCGCGTTCGGCGAACCTCGCTCGCGGGCTGATCGCGGCCGGCGCGGGCAAGGGCACCCATGTCGGCCTGCTCTACCCCAACGGCGTGGAGTTCGTCATCGCGATGCTGGCGGCGGCGCGCATCGGCGCCGTGGTGATTCCCTTCTCCACCTTCGTCACCGCCCGTGAGATGCACCAACAACTGCTCGACAGCGACGTCGAAATACTCCTGAGCGCCGCAACTTTCCGCGGCCACGACTACGTGCAACGGCTCGGGCAGGTGCTGGCGGACCCCGATCTCGAATCCGACTGCCGGCTCATGGTCCCGGCCGCCCCGCAACTGCGGCAGGTCGGCATCAGCCACCACCGCGGTGCGGGGCGGCGAGTCCGCGACATCGACCGGTTCTACCGGCTGGCCGATACCGTGGCCCCCGAGCTGCTGGCGGCGACGCAAGCCGATGTGCGGGGCTGCGATCCCCTGGCCATCGTGTACACGTCGGGCTCCAGCAGCGCCCCCAAGGGTGTCGTGCACACGCACGGCGCGCTGCTGGCACACCAGCGCAACCTCAACGACATTCGCGGTCTGACGGCCGACGACAGGCTGTTCTGCAATTCGCCGTTCTTCTGGATCGGCGGTCTCGCCTTCGGACTGCTTGCCACCCTGGTCGCCGGCTCGACGCTGGTGTGCTCCAACGCGGAGGATCCCGGTAAGACGCTGGACCTACTGGAAGCCGAAAAACCCACCTTGACAAACGGTTTCATCGCTGGGATCGCGCACCTGGCGAACCATCCGAGCTTCCCGCGCCGGGATCTGTCATCGATGCGGCGAGGCAACCTGTACCCCATCATGGCGCCCGAGGTTCGACCGGCCGACCCGGAGCTGCGGCACAATATGCTGGGCATGACCGAAGCCGGCAGCGTCGTGCTGATCAGTGACGACGAGACCGATCAACCCGAGACCAGGCGCGGATCGTTCGGCAAGCCGGCGCCCGGCTTCGACACCAAGATCGTCGACACCGAAACCGGATCAGCGGTCGGTGCCGGCGAGGTCGGGGAACTCTGCATCCGAGGACCGTACGTGATGCAGCACTACTACCGGCGAAGCCGAGAGGACTGCTTCGACGCCGACGGTTGGTTCCGCACCGGGGATTTGGTCCGAACCGACGCCGATGGCTTCTTCTACTACGTCGGCCGGCTCAGCACGATGATCAAGACGGCGGGCGCCAATGTCTCGGCCGACGAGGTGGAAAGGGCAATCGCCAAGGTCACCGGCGGGCTGACCGCCCATGTCGTGGGCGTCCCGGATGCGCAGCGCGGACAACTGGTGGGGGCGGTCGTGGTCGTGCCCGACGGCGTCGCCTTCGACGCGGCGGCGCTGCGCGACCGGCTGAAGGCGGAGTTGTCGGCATACAAGATCCCCCGCCGGTTCCTGGCCGTGTCACGCGACCAGGTGCCGCTGCTCTCCAGTGGCAAAGTCGACCGGCGGCACCTGAAAAAGCTGCTCGATGCCTGACGAGGCAACCATCGACGAGTTGGTGCGTTCGCGCGCCGCGCTTTACGGCGACAAGCCCATGGTGATCGATCCGACGTCGCGAACTAGCTACCGTCAACTTGACTCGGCGACAAGGGATCTCGCCGCGGTGTTCGTCGATGCCGGCGTTACCAAGGGCACCCGGGTCGGGCTGCTCATGCCCAACGGCGCCCGCTGGGTGGAGGTTGCCCTCGCACTGACCCGTATCGGCGCCGTGCTGGTTCCGCTGAGTACCCTGCTGGCCGCGGGCGAACTAGCCACCCAACTGCGGGCCGCCGCGGTGCAATTCCTGATCGGCGTCGAGCAGTTCCGTGGGCGCCGCTACCTCGACGACCTGCCCCGGCGGACCGAGCTTCCCGCTCTGCGCCACGTCTGGACGGCCGACGGGCTCGCCGAGGTCACCGCCGGCGACCGGGCCCGCCGACTCGTCGACGCCATGACGCTGACGGTCACGGCGGCCGACCTTTTGGCCATTATGTTCACCTCCGGCAGCAGCGGGGCGCCCAAGGGCGTCATGCATTCTCACGGCAGCGCGCTGGGCGCCGTACGGGCGGGTCTGGCCGCGCGGCGCATCACCGCAGACACCCGGCTGTATCTACCGATGCCGTTCTTCTGGGTAGGCGGCTTCGGCAGCGGAATCCTGTCGACGCTGCTGTCCGGCGCCACCCTGGTCACCGAGGAGATACCGCGGCCGGAGACCACATTGCGGCTGCTGGAGGCCGAGCGCGTGACGCTGTTCCGCGGCTGGCCCGACCAGGCCGAGACGCTCGCGCGGCACGCGGCCAACCTCGACGCCGACCTGTCGGCCCTGCGGCCGGGCAGCCTGCAGGCGCTGCTCCCGCCCGAACAGCGGGCGCAGCCCGGCGCACGGGCCGTCTTGTTCGGCATGACCGAGGCGTTCGGCCCGTACTGCGGCTATGCCGCCGACACCGACATGCCCACGCCGGCCTGGGGCAGTTGCGGAAAGCCGTTCGCGGGCATGGAGGTTCGCATCGTCGGCGCCGACAGCGGAGAGCCCGTAGCCGCGGGCACGGTGGGCGTGATCCAGATTCGGGGACCGCACACACTGCGGGGCATCTGCGGTCGCAGCCGAGAGGACGTGTTCACCGTCGACGGCTTCTATCCCACCGGCGACCTGGGCCGCCTGGACGACGAGGGATTTCTGTTCTACCACGGGCGCTCCGACGACATGTTCAAGGTCAGCGGCGCCACCGTCTACCCGAGCGAGGTGGAACGGGCGCTGCGCAGCATCGAGGGTGTCCACAGCGCCTTTGTCACCAGCGTGCCCGGAACGGCGGGCCAGCGGGTGGGCGCGGCCGTGGTGTGCGACGGGGCCGTGTCCGCCGATCACCTGAGTCGCTGTGCGCGAAAGCTGCTGAGCGCGTTCAAGGTCCCGACGGCGTGGCTGTTGTTGGAATCTGACGGCGACGTCCCGCGCGGGGGCACCGGCAAGGTCGACACCGGTCGGCTGCGAGCGATGCTGATCGAGGCGTCCGGATCAGCGGCGGATACCGGAGACCGCCGACCGCGGTAACCGGCCCGCGCGGGAATGCCCGGCCATCCGATCCCCGTCGACCACGACCTCGAAGGCCAGGTTGAGCCGCATCGGTTTGGTGACCGATTGCCGCCAGGTCAATCGCGTGCCCTCGGCGGCCGCGCCACTCGTCAAGTCCTGCAAGGGAACCGTCTCGCCCTTGTACGTCGCCGTACCCGTCAGTCCGCCCGGCGACTCGGCGAATGCATACCGCACCGCGAGAGTCCCGATCGGGGTCTTGATCGTTACGTCCCAGTCGCCGTCCATGCCCATCTATGCCTCCGCCGGTTCTCGTCCCGTCGGGCGCCACACCGTGCCCCGACGCTCGTACTCGAAAAGCTCCTCGACGGCGTGCGCGACCCGCGGGCCGTACCACCGGTCCAGCAGGTGTAAGGCCAGATCCAGCCCCGAGGTGACACCGCCCGCGGTGATCAGGTCGCCGTCGTCGACCACGCGAGCAGCCACCGCATGCACACCCGCGGCTTCGAGCAGCCCCAGGCCCAGCTGATGAGTCACCGCATGGCGCCCCTCGATCAGGCCGGACATCGCCATCACGACGGATCCGCCACAGACACCGGCCACCGTCACCTGCGGGTTGTCAAACGCCTTCCGCAACAACGGTGTCAGCTCGGTCTGCGCGGCTCGGGCCAGCAGCACCGGGATGGTCTCGACCCCGTCGTCCGGATCACCGGCGATGGGGCCGCTGGCGCCGGGCACGATCACGCAGCCGCTTTCCGACGGATCGAGCGCGGCGGTGGCCGCCAGCGCCAAACCGCGAGTGCCGCCGATGACGCTGCGCGGCCCCTCCGCCGACACCAGCGTCACCGTCAAGTCACCTCCCACACGGTCGCTGCCCGCCGACAGGACTTCGAAGGGCCCGATGACGTCAAGCGGGTCGAACCCGTCGTACAAGACGATCTGTGCGTGCATCCCGTCATGGTCATCGGCCGCACCCGGCAAAACCAGTGGCTGGATTGACACTATCGACCGGTATATTGCCAACCCATGCACTCCGTCGCGATCCTGGCCGAGCCGGACGTCATCGCGTTCGATCTGGCGATCGCGATCGAGGTATTCGGTCGTGTCTGCCTCCCGACCGGCGCGCCGGGGTACCGCGTTCGGGTTTGCGGCGCGGACCCCGTCGTTCCGGCCGGACCGGTGCGGATCGCCACCGATTGCGGTCTGGGGGAACTCGCGAACGCCGATACCATCGTGGTGCCCGGGCGCAACGACGTCACAGTGCCGACGAGGGAGGACGTCATCGCGGCACTGAAGTCGGCGTACGGCAAGGGGATTCGCATCGCCTCCATCTGCAGCGGCACCTTCACCGTCGCGGCCGCCGGGATTTTGGATGGAAAACGCGCCACCACGCATTGGTCGGCCGCCGACCTGTTTTCCGCCGTGCATCCCGCCGTCAGACTCGATGCCGCCGCGCTCTACGTCGACGAAGGCCAGGTTCTCACCTCTGCCGGGGCGTCCGCGGGACTCGACTTGTGTCTGCACATGGTTGCGCGCGACTACGGCTCGGCGGCGGCCGCCGACGCCGCCCGGTTGGCGGTCACGCCCCTTCACCGCACCGGCGACCAGGCTCAGTTTGTCATCCGCCACCGGGCAAGGTCCGACACCGAACTCGATGGCCTGCTGGTCTGGCTGGAGGGCAACGCGCACCTGCCACTGACGCTGCGCGACATCGCCCGGCAGGCCGCCACCAGCGAGCGAACCCTCAACCGGCGGTTCAAGACGGAAACGGGACAAACGCCGATGCAGTGGGTGAACAGCGTCCGGATCAAGCACGCCGGGGAGCTGCTAGAGCGCAGCTCCGACAGCGTCGAATCCATCTCGCACCGAGTCGGTTTCGCATCAGTGACCAATTTCCGCGAACAATTCCGCCGGCTGGTGGGGGTGGCGCCGCAGAGCTATCGCAACGCCTTTCGCGCCAAGAACCACGGCACCCGTGCGTGCTCCGGCGAGACGCCCTAGGAGACCCGCGTCCAGGGCTGACAGTTCTGCGACTCGAAAGCCTTGACCGCCGTGTTGATGTTCGCGTACATCGGGCCGATCGAGGTGTTCGTCTGGAGTACATGCTCTTTGTTCGCGTCCGGCGTGCTGTAGGTGAACCACGAGCACATCGAGTCCTGGGTCGGCACGTTGTTGATCCAGACGCCGAAGGCCGACCCCGAGCCGCCCGTGTGATAGAGGCCCGGCGCGATGTCGGGGCCCACGACAAAGACACCGTTGCCGGGTATCGGGTCCAGTGGGTCGGCGACGGCCGGCGGCGCGAGAGCTATCACGACCACGGCTACACCGAAGAGAGCCGACGTACGGATCGTTCGGGGCACTTTTCCTCGCTTTATGTTGTCGCCCCCTCTCAGGGAGAATATGCCGAGGCGGGCGCGGGAAACAACACTTATCCCGAGGCCGGAGGGCTCCCGTCGACGACCACGCCACGCGCGGTCAGGTGGTCGATCAGCGGGACCGCGCCCGCGGCGAGATGCTGTGACATCGCCGCGCGGGCGAGTTCTTCGTCGCGTTTCTTCAGCGCGGACAGGATCCGGCGATGGTCCCTCATCGACTGTTCCGGCCAGCCCTCGATGGCGGGGAACACCGATTCGGGCGCATAGCGGGTGATTTGGGACATCAGCTGGGCAAGTTTCGGCGAATCGGCGGCGACGTTGATGGCCCGGTGGAACTGATGATTCAGCCGCACCGTCCGTTCGTCATCGTCACCGGCGTAGGCGTCTTCGAGCTCCGCTTGGATCTGTTTGAGTTCGCGCAGTTGGTCGTCGGTGATGTTGATCGCGGCACGGGCAGCCAGTTCGCCACCGACGTGGGCCTGCACGTTCGCGACGTCGGTGACGTCGCGACCGGTCACCGGCAGCACCATGAAGCCGCGCCGGGGCCGCTGGTCGATCAAACCTTCCGCGCGCAGAGCGAACAGCGCTTCCCGCACCGGAGTGACACTGATGCCCAACTCGGCGGCAAGTTGATCCAGGCGGACGTAGGACCCGGCGACGTAGGTGCCATCGAAGATCCGCTGGCGGATCAAGCGCGCGACATCGTCCGAAAGCTGCGGCCGCGCGGCGAAATCCGGAACCGTCATCACTACACCTGGTACTCGGCCAGCAGCCGTTTGCTGATGATGTTCTTCTGAATCTCGCTGGTGCCCTCCCCGATCAGCAGGAAGGGCGCATCCCGCATCAGCCGCTCGATCTCGTACTCCTTGGAATAGCCGTAGCCGCCGTGGATCCGGAAGCTCTGCTGGGTGACCTCGGTGCAATACTCGCTGCACAGGTATTTGGCCATCCCGGCGGCGACGTCGTTGCGCTCCCCCGAATCCTTCAGCCGCGCCGCGTTGACCATCATCAGGTGCGCCGCTTCGACTTTGGTGGCCATCTCGGCCAGCTGGAACGCGATGGCCTGATGCTCGGCGATGGGCTTGCCGAAGGTGTGGCGCTGTTGGGCGTAGCGGACCGCGAGCTCGAAGGCGCGGATGCCGACGCCACAGGCGCGCGCCGACACGTTGACCCGGCCGACCTCGATGCCGTCCATCATCTGGAAGAAACCCTGCCCGGTGATGCCGCCGAGGATGTCATCGGCACCGGCCTGGTAGCCGTCGAAGATCATCTCCGTCGTTTCGATGCCCTTGTAGCCCAGCTTGTCGATCTTGCCCGGAATCTGCAGCCCGGGAACGACTTCACCGAAGCCGACCGGCTTCTCGACGAGGAACGCGGTCAGATTGCGGTGCGGCTTGTCCGAGCCTTCGTCCGTGCGCACCAGGACGGCCACCAGCGTGGCCGTGGCGCCGTTGGTCAGCCACATCTTCTGCCCGTTGATCGTGTAGTTGCCATCCGGATTGCGCTGGGCCCGAGTCCGGATCGCGGCCACGTCGGAACCCAGCTCCGGCTCCGACATCGAGAAGGCGCCACGCGTCTCACCGGTCGCCATGCGTGGCAGGAACCGCTGTTGCTGCGCGTCGGTTCCGTGCTGGCGCAGCATGTAGGCCACGATGAAGTGGGTGTTGAGGACGCCGGACACGCTCATCCACCCGCGGGCCAGCTCTTCGACGCACAGCGCGTAGGTCAGCAGTGACTCTCCCAGGCCGCCGTACTCCTGGGGAATCATCAAGCCGAACAAACCCATGTCGCGCATCTGGTCGACGATGTGCTGCGGGTAGGTGTCGCCGCGTTCGAGCTCCGCGGCGTTGGGGATGACTTCCTTTTCGACGAATTGCCGCACGGCGGCGACGATTTCGGTCTGGAATTCCGTCAGTCCGAGGGTCTGGGCGAGTCTGGTCATGCGTCGTCTTTCCGTTTCGGGCTTCTGCGCCGGTCGATCGTGTTCGCGTCCGTCAGCCGTTCGATGTCGGCCGATGTCAATCCCAGGCGCCGCTGGAGAACCTCGGCGGTGTCTTGCCCCAGGGCGGGCGCGGCCGCGCCGGCGGGGTGCTCGCCGTCGAATGCGAGCGGCAGCCCGGCGGCGAAATAGTCGCCCAGACCGGGTTGGTGCAACCGGGAAAACATGGGGTTGGCGGTCACCTTGGGGCCCGCGGCGACCTCCGCGAAGGTTCGGTAGCGCTCGAAGAGCACCGTGGTCTTTGACAGCGTGGCCGTGATCTCGTCGGCCGCATGACTGCTGAACCAGGTGGCGAACAGACCGGACAGGACGGCACGGTACCGGTAGCGGTCGCCCTCGGAGTCGAAGTCGACGCCCAGCGCATCGGCGAGCGCCGACACCGCGGCGCCGGTGCCCGTGACGTCGACCAGATCGCGAAAATGCCTGCGGGTCAAGGTGACCACCATGAACCTTGCGCCGTCACCACTGGCGAAGTCCTGCCCGTACTGGCCGTAGATGGCGTTGCCCAGCCGTTGCCGTTGGGTCCCGGTGACCTGCGGCTCGGTCAGGAGTCCGAGGGTTCCGGCAATGGATAGCGCGACGTCCTCCAGCGCCAGGGTGATCCGCGCGCCCAGCCCGGATTCGTCCCGCCGGCGGACGGCGGTGACCACGGCGAGCGCGGCGTACAGGCCGCAGCACACGTCCCAGGCCGGCAACACGTGGTTGATCGGCCCGGCGTGCTCGGCCGGACCGGTGACGAGCGGGAATCCGATGCCGGCGTTGACCGTGTAATCCACGCCGGTAGAACCGTCACCGCGTCCGAGCAGCTGGACGTGGATGACGTCGGAACGCTTGGCGGCCAACGCGTCGTGACCGAGCCAGGACAGCCCGGCGGCGTTGGTCACCACCACGCCGTCTCCCTCGACGATGAGCCGCTGAACCAGGTCCTGCCCATCCGGGGAACGCAGATCGATGGCGGCAGAGCGCTTTCCCTTGTTCAGGCCGGTCCAGTAGATCGATGTACCGTCGGCCGCCAAGGGCCAGCGCTGGACGTCGGAGGCACCGCCGATGGGATCGACCCGAATCACCTCGGCGCCAAGCTGACTCAGCGTCATGCCGCACAGCGGGGCGGCGACGAAGCTGGACACCTCCACGACCGTGAGACCGCTCAGCGGGCCGGTCACGTCGGGGCGACCCGCTCGAACACCGCGGCGAGGCCCTGGCCGCCGCCGATGCACATGGTCTCCAACCCGTAGCGCGCCTCGCGGCGGTTGAGCTCGCGCGCCAGCGTGGCCAGCATCCGGCCACCCGTCGCACCGACCGGATGGCCCAGCGAGATGCCCGATCCGTGCACGTTGGTCCGCTCGTGGTCGGCGGCACCGAAATTCCATTCGCGCATCACCGCGAGCGCTTGCGCGGCAAAGGCTTCGTTGAGTTCGATGACGTCGATGTCGGACAGCCGCAGGCCGGCCTTGCCGAGCGCCGCCTCGGTGGCCGGCACCGGACCGATGCCCATGATGTGGGGAGCGACGCCGGCCAGCCCCCACGACACCAGGCGGACCAGCGGCGTCAGACCGCATTCGCGCGCCTTTTCGGGCGTGGTCACCACGCACATCGACGCCGCGTCGTTCTGCCCGCTGGCGTTGCCGGCGGTGACCGTCGCCTCCGAATCCTCGCTCGCCAGCACGGGTTTGAGCTTGCCCAACGACTCGACCGAGGTGTCGGCGCGCGGATGTTCGTCGGTATCGATCAGCTCCTCGCCATGGCGGGTAGGCACCGCAACGGGAATGATCTCCTCTGCCAGCACGCCGTCCTTCTGCGCGGCAACCGCGCGCTGGTGCGACCGCACCGCCAGCTCGTCTTGCTCCAGCCGGGCGATGCCGTACTGGCGGCGCAGATTCTCGGCCGTCTCCAGCATGCCGCCCGGCACCGGGTGATGCCGACCGCCGGCGGTGGTGCGGCCACGCGCCAGCCCGTCGTGCACCCGGACACCGGTACGCGCTCCGCCCCAGCGCATGTCGGTGGAATAGAACGCGACGTTGCTCATGCTTTCGCAGCCGCCGGCGACGACGAGATCGTGGTCGCCATTGCCCACTTGCAGGCACGCCTGGATCACCGCCTGCAGGCCCGACCCGCAGCGGCGGTCGACTTGCATGCCGGGCACCGTGACCGGCAGCCCGGCATCCAGCGCCACCACCCGTCCGATCGCCGGCGCCTCACTGCTCGGATAGCAGTGGCCGAGGATGACGTCCTGCACCGCGTCGGGCGAGATCCCGGTTCGTTCGAGGAGGCCCTTCAGCGCGGCGACCCCCAGGTCCACGGCGGTCAGCGACTTGAACACCCCGCCGTAGCGGCCGATCGGGGTCCGGACGGGTTCACAGATGACCGTCTCGCGCATCGCGCTCATAGATGCCGGCCGCCGGTGATCTCCATGACGGTCCCGGTCATGTACGAGGACAGGTCGGAAGCCAGGAACAGCGCCACGCTGGCGACTTCACTCGGTTCGCCGGCCCGACCCATCGGCACCTCGGCGACCTTGGAATCCCAAATGCGCTGCGGCATAGCCTCGGTCATCGCGGAGCGGATCAAACCGGGGGCGATCGCGTTCACCCGGACGCCCAGGTAGGCCAACTCTTTGGCGGCCGCCTTGGTCATTCCGACGATGCCCGCCTTGGCGGCCGAGTAGTTGGTCTGGCCGACCATGCCGACCTTCCCCGACACCGAGGACATGTTGATGATGACGCCCCGCTTGTTCTCCCGCATGACGGCGGCGGCCAACCGGGTACCGTTCCAGGTTCCCTTCAGATGCACGGCGATGACCTGATCGAACTGCTCCTCGGTCATCTTGCGCATCGTCGCGTCCCGGGTGATCCCGGCGTTGTTCACCATGATGTCCAGGCCGCCGAAACGCTCGACGGCGGTCTGGATCAGGGTCTCGACGTCGGACGCCTGCGTCACATCGCATCGGACCGCCACCGCGACGTCGTCGCCGCCCAACTGCTTCGCCACGACCTGGGTTTCTTCGAGATTCACGTCGCCCAGCACAACTCGTGCCCCCTCGGCGACAAAGCGTTCCGCGATGGCCAGACCCAGGCCCTGCGCGCCGCCGGTGATTACCGCGGTCTGACCTGTCAGCATCGACACCTGATTCCCGCCTCCCTCTGCTTTGGTCCCCGGGACGCCCCGGCAGTCGAATATCATATTTCATATAGGATCTGCTCCGGTGCCGGGTTCCCTATCCGGGCCGTCACACTCGCCGGCCGCTCGCGGCTGAGTTGTCCGCCACCAACGAGGTGCCAAAGTAGGAGCATCCGACCATGACCACCGCCGAACAACCCGAGGTCTCCGACGACGATTTTCGGGAGATCCTCGCCCAGACCCGTCACTTCGTCTGCACGGCCGTGGTCCCACGCGAACAGGAGATCCTCACCGAGGATCGGGTGCCCGACGACCTACGTGACCAGGCCAAGAAGATGGGGCTATTCGGGTACGCGATCCCGCAGCGGTGGGGCGGCCTCGGCCTGAACCTGATGCAAGACGTCGAGTTGGCGATGGAATTGGGTTACACCTCGCTGGCACTGCGCTCGATGTTCGGCACCAACAACGGCATCGCCGGCCAGGTCCTGGTCGGCTTCGGCACGGACGAGCAGAAATCCCGCTGGCTGGAATCGATGGCGTCGGGCGACGTCGTCGCATCCTTTGCGTTGACCGAGCCGGGGGCCGGATCGAACCCGGCCGGACTGCGAACCAAAGCCGTTCGCGAGCAAGGTGATTGGATTATCTCCGGGCAGAAGCGCTTCATCACCAATGCGCCCGTGGCCGACCTGTTCGTGGTGTTCGCGCGCACCCGGCCGGCCGACGACCAGGGTCCCGGGATCGCCGTATTCCTGGTCCCCGCGGACGCGCCGGGCGTCGAAGTCGGCAGCAAGGACGCCAAGATGGGTCAGGAAGGCGCGTGGACCGCGGACGTCGGCTTCAACGACGTCCGGGTCGAGGGCGGCGCACTGATCGGCGGCAGCGAAGACATCGGCTATCGGGCCGCGATGACCTCGCTGGCGCGGGGCCGGGTCCACATCGCCGCCCTCGCGGTGGGCGCCGCGCAACGCGCGCTCGACGAATCCGTCTCCTACGCCGCCACCGCGACACAGGGCGGCACGCCGATCGGACAGTTCCAGTTGGTCCAGGCGATGATCGCCGACCAACAGACCGGGGTGCTCGCCGGCCGCGCGCTGGTGCGCGAGGCCGCGCGACTCTGGGTCTCCGGGGAAGACCGCAGGGTCGCGCCGTCGGCGGCCAAGCTGTTCTGCACCGAAATGGCGGGTAACGTGGCCGATCTCGCGGTGCAGGTGCACGGCGGCAGCGGTTACATGCATGGCGTCCCGGTCGAGCGCATCTACCGTGATGTGCGGTTGCTGCGGCTCTACGAGGGCACCAGCGAGATTCAGCGGCTGATCATCGGATCCAATCTCGTCAAAGCGGCGCAGCGCACGACCACAACGAAGGAGCGTTAATGGCAGGCAAGCTCGAAGGCAGGGTCGCGTTCATCACCGGGGCCGCCCGCGGCCAGGGGCGGGCGCACGCCGTCCGGCTGGCGCGGGAGGGCGCCGACATCATCGGCGTCGACATCGCCGGCAAGCTGCCGTCCTGCGTGCCCTACGACCCCGCGACTCCCGACGACCTTGACGAGACCGTTCGCCTGGTCGAAGAGACCAACCGGCGGATCATCGCGTCGATCGTGGACATCCGCGACTTCGAGGCGCTCCGCAAGGCGGTCGACGACGGCGTCGCCGCGCTCGGGCGGTTGGACATCATCGTCGCCAACGCCGGCGTCGCGGCGCCGCAGGCCTGGAACGAGATCACACCCGAGGACTTCCGCGCCGTCATGGACATCAACGTGACCGGCACCTGGAACACCGTGATGGCCGGCGCGGACAAGATCATCGAAGGCGGTCGCGGCGGCTCGATCATCCTGATCAGTTCCGCGGCCGGCATGAAGATGCAGCCGTTCATGGTGCACTACACCGCCAGCAAGCACGCCGTCACCGGGATGGCCCGGGCCTTCGCCGCCGAACTGGGCAAGCATTCGATCCGGGTCAACAGCGTGCATCCCGGGCCGGTGAACACGCCGATGGGCTCGGTCGACATGGCCGTCGCGGTGGGCAAAGCCATGGAGACCAACCCGCAGTTGTCCAACGTGCTCACGCCGTTCCTGCCCGACTGGATGGCCGAGCCCGAGGAGATCGCCGACACCGTGTGCTGGCTCGCCAGCGACGAGTCGCGCAAGATCACCGCCGCCCGGATTCCGGTCGATCAGGGCTCGACGCAATACTGAGCGGTTCCGGGGGGAATACATTCGGCCTGATCGGCGCTTGGAGGCGACATGAGGCACTTCACCGAGAGCGAACGTCAGGAATTTTTGGCCGGCTTGCATGTCGCGGTCCTGTCCGTCGACGCCGCCGACGGCCGGCCGCCGGCCAGCGTTCCCATCTGGTACGACTACACCCCGGGCGGGAACATCCGCATCATGACCGGGGCGTCCAGCCGCAAGGCGGGGCTCATCGAGCGGGCGGGCAAGGTGACGCTGGTGGTCCAGCGCGAGGAACCGCCGTATCAGTACGTGGTGGTCGAGGGCTCCATTGTCGACACCGCCAAGCCCGCACCCACCGACGTGCAGGAGTCAGTCGCCATCCGCTACCTCGGCGAGGAGGGCGGCCGCGCCTTCGTCCGAAGCATGGAGGGCGTGGAAGAGGTGATGTTCACCATTCGCCCCGACCGCTGGCTCAGCGCGGACTTCACCGGCGACCTGTAGAGGTCTCAGCCGATCAGGTCCAGCGTTCCCAGCTCGCGGATCGCTTGACACCCTCGGGCGAGCATGGCCAGCACCATGTCGTCGCCCCGCTCGGTGGCGGCGGCGAAGGCAAAACCCAGCGCCGAGATCAGCGGCGCCTGCAGGACCCCGAGCCGGTAGTCGCGCCAACATGTTTCGCGGTCGTAGCCGGTGACGCCGCCGGCCGCCAGCGCGCGATGATAGTCACCCACGAGCTGTTCTTCGATGGTCGCGCGCAGCTGCGGATTGAGGCTGGTCGCGGTGAAGTAGGCCAGATCCCGGGCCGGCAGCCCGACGCCGAGCGTCTGCCAATCGACCACGCTGACCCGGGTCCGGTCCGGGTCGAACAGCAGGTTGTCCAGGCGGTAGTCGCCGTGCAGCAGGGCGAACCGGTCGTACTCGGACAGTAACCACGGCGTCACCAGACCCATTGCCGCGCTGAAGGTCTCGCGGTCGTCGGCGCTCATCCGGTCGCCGAGCTTGTCGAGCGTGATGTCGGCGCTCATCTTCGCCACCTCGCCCATGCCGCCGGCGCCGGCCTCGTCCGGCCTGCCGAAGGCGATGCCCGGGAAATCGAGCCAGAATGGATCGCACCAGCTGGGCGCGTGCAGGCCGGCCAGGGCGGTGACCGCGAGTCGCGCTTCGGCTTCACCGCAGCCGGCGAGCTGATCGCCCTGCACGGCCGGCGCCTGATCGGCGAGCAGCAACGCGAAGTCCATTGCGTCGTCGGTGATCTCGGAATAGAAGCACTGCGGCGTCGGCACCTGCACCCGCTCCGCCACGGACGAATAGAACGCGCACTCGCTGCGATATCCGAGGACGACCCGGTCACGCACGGTGTCGTCCTGCGACGGCAGCTTGATCACGAACGTTTGCGGAAGGTCGACAGCCTCGGTCGCGTAGCGGGCGGTCACCCGATAGGTCGCGCCGGTCTGCCCCGTGCCGATCGGGGTCACGTCCACGTCGGTGACCTCGACGGGGGTGCCGCGTCCGCTCAGCGCGGCCGATAACCATTGCGGGGTTACGTCGGCGGGATACCGCGGAATCGACACCACAGCACTCATGAACAGCGCGCCTCCTGTACCCGGACGGCCCCGTCCGACTGACAAACTGTAAGGCATACCGCAAGAGTTGCGGTCAACTGCTTCACATTAGTCGGCGAGAATGCGCCATTCGGCGGCCTCGTGCTGCTGGCGCCAGAACTCGTCGAAACGTCCACCCGCCGCGAGCAATTCGCCGACAGTTCCGTCCTCGACCACTCGACCGTCGTCCAGGAACAGGACACGGTCGGCGTGACTGATGCTGGCCAGCCGGTGCGCGACGATCACCTGGGTGCGCGCCCGCGGATCGAGTGTCAGCGCGTCGACCACCGCGGCCTCGTTCTCGGTGTCCAAAGCGCTGGTCGCCTCGTCGACCAGCAATATCGGGGCCGGCTTGAGCAGCGCCCTCGCGATGCTGACCCGCTGGCGTTCGCCCCCGGACAGCGCCGAGCCGGCTTCGCCGACGATCGTGTCGGCGCCCTCGGGCAACCGGCCGATGAGTTCGTCGACGCGGGCGAGGGTCACGGCCCGCTTGAAGCGGTCATCGCCGGCGCCGGGGTCGCCGGCGGACACGTTGTCCCGGATCGACCCGTGGAACAGGTAGGGATGCTGGAACACGACGCTGCTCGCCGCCCGGCGGGTCTCGGCGTCCAGCGTCGCCGCGTCGACGCCGTCGATCAGGACCCGGCCGCGGGTCGGTTCGTGCAGTCCAGCGATCAGCGCCAGGATGGTGCTCTTCCCCGATCCGGACGGGCCGACGATCGCCGTCGTGCTGCCCGGCGCCAGGGTGAAGCTCACCCCGTCGAGCACCGGCGCGGTCGCATCGCCATACCGGAACTCGACGTCGTCGAACTCGATGCGGGGCGCCGCCGCGGTGACGGGCAGCGTGGCGGGCCCGGAGCTCATCAGTGGCGCCGTGAGCACCGACCGGATGCGGTCGAGCGTCGCGCGGGTGCTCTCCAGGGCCGGCGCCAATTCGCTGATCGTGGTGAACGGTTCGAGGTAGCGCACGATGACGACGATCAAGGCGATGGCCTCGGGCATCGAGAGGGTCCTGTCAACCGTCAGCGCCGCGGTCGCCCCCGCCAGCAGGATGAGCGACAGCTGGCTGGCCAGGCTGAACAGCAGCTGACCCGGGACCTGCATGGACAGCAAGCGCATGGTCGCCCCGTGTTGCGCGGCGAGCGCGTCGCCGACCAGGCTGCGCGCCGGTTCGACCCGCCGTGCGGCCCGCAGCGCCTGCTGGGTGCGGGCGAATTCGATGATCCGCTCGGTGAGCCCGCCGTTGGCCTCGTCGGCTGCGGCGTCGGCGCGCCGCGTCAGTCGCGCTGAGGCCCACAGCGCACCCAAGAGCAGCGGCACGCCGCCGAGTGCGGCCGCGCCGAGCTGCCACGAGATCGGGAGTAGGGCGACCGCGATGGCGGCGGGCAGCAGGATGGCGGAGATCAGCGGCGTCAGCAGGTTGACGACCAGGCCGACCAGTTCCGGCCCGGTGGCGGCGATGGCCTGGCGCGCCGTCGCGGTGTGCTCGGCGGTGAACCAGTCCAGCCGCACGCCGGGCAGCCGGTCCGCGACGTCGTGCTGGCTGTGGTCGAGGACGGCGAACCCGAGATCGAAGCCGATGCGCGCGGTCGCGGTGTCGATCACCCATCCGACGACGGTGGCGGCCGTGAGCCAGGCGAGCCACCCGAGCGCGCGGTGCGGGTTGTCGAACAGGGCGCCCACCAACGGCACCAGCAGCACGGTGGCCGCCGCCCGCACCACTACGGACAGCAACGCGAGCGCGGCGTAGGCGATGAGCCCGGCCCGGCGATCCGCGGGCACCAGCCCCAACCAGGTGCGGATCATCGCGTCCCCTCCCGAGCGGTGGTGGCGGCAACCGGGTCACGCCGGCCGCCTTCCCACAGCCGCCGGTATCGGCCGTCGGCGGCCAGCAACTCGTCGTGCGTGCCGCCTTCGGCGATCCGGCCGTGGTCGAGCACGACGATCTGGTCGGCTCCGGTGACCGTGTGCAGCCGATGGGCGATCACCAGGACGGTGCGATGCCGGGTCAGCCGGTTAAGCGCTTGCTGCACAAGGTATTCCGATTCGGGGTCGGCGAACGCGGTGGCCTCGTCGAGGATCAGGACCGGGGTGTCC
>NZ_LZJB01000123.1:0-1719 GCF_001666895.1 Mycobacterium sp. E3298 | reverse complement strand
CCGGGGTTTTGGCGGCGTTGCTGGATCGCATTGACCAGGTACTCCAACAGCAGCTGGCTCTTCTCGAGGTCGGCCTGGGTGAGGTAGGGCTTGTCGCTGACGACAGTGTCCTTCCAATCGATCAGGCGGTCGCGATCCTGGATCGGCAGGCCGTAGAGATCCATGAAGACCTGGAACGGGTACAGGTGCGCAAAGTCCGCCATCACTTCGCATTTGCCTTGGCCCGCAAGGGCGGCGATCATTTCGGCGGCGTGCCGCTCCAGCACCGGGCGGGATTTGCTCAGGCCGAGCGGACTGAAGAAGGGCTGCAGCACCTTCCGGTAACGGGTGTGCTGAGGAGGGTCGAACGCCAGTGGCAGCACGGGCAGCGGGTGACCGGGAGGCTGCAGGATCGTGGACGAGAACACCTGGGGATTGCGCAGCGCCGCCAGCACGTCCTCACGGCGGGTGATGTAGTAATGGCCGTTCATGAACACCACCGGGCCGGCGTCGCGCAACACCTTCCACCCGACGCCCCGGTCCTCGGCCATCGGTAACTTCTCGAAATCGAGGCGCGGTAGGTGGAACGTGCCTTGCTGGCCTTGGCCAGGAGTGCTCATGGGCTCTCCGCTTGTCTATCTTGATCTGCTCACCGCTGCGGCGGGGACTTCGTCGGCACCGTTTCCAGCCGGCACACCAATATCGCATGTGTCGCAATGGGACACGAATCCGATCGCGCGCCGGCGCGATGGTTTCCGGTCAACGGCTGCACGCGGCGGCGATCTTCTACACTCTAGCCAGCGACGAATCGCCGCTCGATTCGCTGACGCGACTTGCAATTCTGCGAAGCCCGGTAGGGAGGGAACCTCATGAGGGTTCGTCTCGAACAAGCCAGATGCGTGGGTCATGCCCAGTGCTACGCCGTCGACCCTGACTTGTTCCCGATTGACGAATCCGGCTATTCGATCCTCGAGGAGCATGAGGTGCGGCCCGAGGACGAGCAGCTGACCCGGGACGGCGTCGCTTCGTGCCCCGAAATGGCGCTGATCCTCGAAGAGGACTGACCGGCGCGAGGTGCCGTGCAGGCGCTATCGAGAACGATTTCAAAGCAAACCCCGAATGAACAAACAGTTGCCACAAGTGAACTGTGGTCGACAGGGAATGAACAGTGGCTGGCCTGGAATGAACAGTTGGCGTCGGGTGTCGGCGCGCCCCTGATAACGAACTAATCTCATTCACGAGCGACAGTTCGGTAAGACCGCGGACTGTCGCTCGGTTGCTGACAGCAGGGATCAATCGAGGCTAAAGGTGCACGTTGTTCCTGACCGGGTGTCCGAGAAGCGTGGCGGCAAGCCACATTTGGGCGTCAGGCACGGGATCGACAGGATGCGCCGGACAGCCCGCCGACTGGGGTGGCGGACCGAGAGGTCTGAGTCGGTGATTCCGGGCGGCCAGCGACTTACGGGTGGCGAATGCTTACGAAGCCGTGACCACGGCCACCACTGATCCGATGCGACTGCCGGGATCGCCAGCGATCCCGGCCAACTGAGGAGAACAGGTGTTTGACTTCGGGGCGTTACCGCCGGAGATCAATTCCGGTCGGATGTATGCGGGTCCGGGTTCGGGTTCGTTGATGGCGGCGTCGGCGGCGTGGGATGAGATTGCTGCTGAGGTGGCTGCGGCGGCCAGTGGGTATAGCTCGGTGATTGCGGAGTTGACGTCGGGTCCGTGGGTGGGTCC
>NZ_LZJB01000122.1:0-23786 GCF_001666895.1 Mycobacterium sp. E3298 | reverse complement strand
CTCGAGGTCCGTGGCCGTGATCACATCTTCTCCCTTTTTGCTCCGCCGCTATTTGTCGTCGGTGAACACCGGCGGCCTCTTCTCCGCGCGCGCGGCAACCGCTTCTTCGAAGTTGGCGGTGAGCAGACGAACGAACAGTTGACCCAAGCCTTCGGCTTGCATGTGCCCCTCCAGGCTACCGGCGTCCAGTCCACTCCACAGTGTGCGCTTGGTCAACTCGATTCCCGGCCGCGAGAACGCCGCGATGCGCGCGGCGATGGCGTAACAGGTGTCCAGCAGCTGCTCGTCGGGCACCTGGCACGACACCAGGCCGATGCGCTCGGCCTCCTCGGCGGTGACGTCGCGGCCGGTCAGCATGATTTCGAACGCCCGCGACGCGCCGATGGCCCGGGGCAGCAGATAGGAAAGGCCCAGCTCGCTAGCGGTCAGGCCGTTGTTGATGCCGGCCGCGCGGAAGTACGCGCCGGTCGAGGCGACCCGGATGTCGGCGGCCAGCGCCAGGCACAGCCCACCGCCGATCGCCGCGCCGTTGACCGCGGCGATCACCGGCTGGTGCAGGCGCCGCAGCCCCAGGATGACCTCGTCGAGGACCTCCATGGAGCGCAGCGCGTAGGTCGGGCGGGTCAGCCCCTCGACGTGCGGCACCGAGCCCGCGGACTTGTGGTCGGCGCCCGAGGAGAAGCCCCGGCCCGCCCCGGTCAGCACGACCACGCGCACCGAATTGTCGTAGGTGACCTTCTCCAGGGCCTCCTTGAGTGGCACCATGACGTCGAACGCCATGGAGTTCATCCGCTCGGGCCGATTGAGGGTTATCAGCGCGACACCGGGTCGCGGGTGCTCTACCAGTACCAAACTCACCCAAGCAACCTAGCGCGTTGCCAGGGGCCGCCCCGCGCGCGCCGCGGCGGCCGGCCTTATTCGGCCTGGCCGGCCTGGGCCGCGTCGACGTCGAAGGCCCGGATTTGCTGCACCAGGTCCTCAAGGGCCGCCGGCGGTAGCACCCCGGCCTGGTTGAACAGCAGTTTGCCCTTCTTGAACGCCATCAGCGTGGGGATGGAGCGGATCTGGGCGGCCGCGGCCAGCTGTTGTTCGGCCTCGGTGTCGACCTTGGCGTGCACGATGTCGGGGTGCTTCTCGGCGGACGCCTGGAAAGTGGGCCCGAACTGGCGGCATGGACCACACCAGGACGCCCAGAAATCGACGAGCACGATGTCGTTGCCCTCGATGGTTTCGTTGAACTTCTCAGCGGTGAGATCGAGTGTTGTCACGTTTGCTGTAACGCGGGGGCTCGACGTGGTGTTCCCGGGCGGGGAAGCCGGCGGCGATCGCCCGGGCGCGCGGACGCTTTTTCCCCGCCGCAACCGTCGCGTAACCCGCGGGCGGCCGGTCGTAGGTTACGGTTGCGTACGTTTTCCCACGTCGGAGACACTGAGCGGACGATCCGCCGCGTCAAGGGACCAGTGAGGGAATCGCGTTGGGCCACTACATCGCTAACGTCCGTGATCTCGAGTTCAACTTGTTCGAAGTGCTCGACGTGGGCGCCGTGCTGGGGACCGGACGCTACGGCGACCTCGACGCGGAAACAGTGCGGACGATCCTCGACGAGGCCGCCCGCCTGGCCGAAGGCCCGGTGGCCGAGTCCTTCGCCTTCGCCGACCGCAACCCGCCGGTCTTCGACCCGGCCACCCACACCATCAGCGTGGCGCCCGAACTGGCCAAAACGGTGCAGGCGATCAAGGAGGCCGGCTGGTGGCGGCTGATGCTGGACGAGGAGATCGGGGGCATGGCCGCGCCGCCGCCGCTGGCGTGGGGCGTCAACGAAATGATCATCTGCGCCAACCCGTCCGCGAACTTCTTCAGCCTCGGCCCGTTGATGGCCCAGGCACTGTTCGTCGAGGGCAACGAAGAGCAGCGGCGCTGGGCGGCCGAGGGTGTGGAGCGCGGCTGGGCGGCCACCATGGTCCTCACCGAACCCGACGCGGGCTCCGACGTCGGGGCCGGCCGCGCCAAGGCCATCGCGCAGCCGGACGGCACCTGGCACATCGAGGGCGTCAAGCGATTCATCTCGGGCGGCGACGTGGGCAACACCGCCGACAACATCTTCCACCTGGTGCTCGCCCGCCCGGAGGGCGCCGGGCCGGGCACCAAGGGACTGAGCCTGTTCTACGTGCCCGAGTACCTTTTCGACCCCGAAACGTTCGAACTCGGCCCGCGCAACGGCGTTTTCGTCACCGGGCTGGAGCACAAGATGGGGATCAAGTCCTCCCCCACGTGTGAATTGACTTTCGGCGCAACGGATCTGCCCGCGGTCGGCTACCTGGTCGGGGACGTGCACAACGGGATCGCGCAGATGTTCACCGTGATCGAGCACGCGCGCATGACGATCGGTGTGAAGGCCGCCGGCACCCTGTCCACGGGCTACCTGAACGCGCTGGCGTTCGCCAAGGAACGGGTGCAGGGCGCGGACCTGACGCAGATGTCGGACAAGACCGCGCCGCGGGTGACCATCATGCACCACCCCGACGTGCGTCGCAGCCTGATGACGCAGAAGGCCTACGCCGAGGGTTTGCGGGCCCTGTACATGTACGCCGCCGCGCACCAGGATGATTCTGTCGCCCAACATGTTTCGGGCGCGGACCACCAGATGGCACACCGCGTGGACGACCTGCTCCTGCCGATCGTCAAGGGCGTGAGCTCGGAACGCGCCTATGAGATCCTGACCGAGTCGCTGCAGACGCTGGGCGGTTCGGGCTTCCTGCAGGACTACCCGCTCGAGCAGTACATCCGCGACTCCAAGATCGATTCGCTCTACGAGGGCACGACGGCCATCCAGGCGCTGGACTTCTTCTTCCGCAAGATCGTTCGCGACCGCGGCGAGGCCCTGCAGTTCGTCACGGCCCAGATCAGCGCGACGATCGATGCGTGCGACGACGAGCAGCTCAAACCGCAGGCCGAGTTGCTGCAGACGGCGCTCGACGAGGTCATGTCGATGACGGGCGCGTTGACCGGGTACCTGATGTCCGCCGCGCAACATCCCACCGAGATCTACAAAGTCGGGCTCGGATCGGTGCGGTACCTGCTCGCGGTCGGCGACCTGCTCATCGGCTGGCGACTGCTGGTGCAGGCCGGGATCGCGCACGCCGCGCTGGCGGGCGCGGACGGGAACGACGCCGCGTTTTATCGGGGCAAGGTGGCGACGTCGGCCTTTTTCGCCAAGAACATGCTGCCTAAGCTCACGTCGCTGCGCAAAGTCATCGAGTCCATCGACGGCGAAATCATGCGCATCCCCGAGCAAGCGTTCTGACCGCGGCGCGGATTACGCACAGGTTAGCCACAGCTCCAACTGGTAATACCCATTCCGTTGGGTCCCACCACGATTGGAGATACGTTGATGTCTGCCAGCTGTCCAGCGCCTCGGCTCACCCGTTTGGCGGCTGTCGCTGCCGCCGCGCTGTCGGTCGCCGCGTGCAGTTCGTCCAACCAATCTAGCCCGCCGACCTCGACGTCGACGTCCACCTCGGTGGTGACCTCCACGACCACATCGCCGGCCCCGGCGACCGGCGAGGCGCGGGTCAGCGGTCTGATCGCGTCGGTGGCGGGCAACTCCATTCAGGTCACGAAGGAGGACAACTCGACCGCTGCGGTGAACTTCACCTCCACCACCAAGGTCACCGAAACCGTCCCGGCCGCGCTGACCGATGTCACCGCGGGCAGCTGCGTCACCGTGCGGCCCACCCAGGAAGCTCAGCCCGGGCAGCCGGTCACCGCGGCGGCGGTGAAGATCAGCCCCTCCGTCAACGGCGCGTGCCCGGCCAAGCCGGCGGGGCAGGGTTCGGCCCCGAGCTCGACCACCCCGCCGCCCCCGGGCTCGCCGGCGCCGGCCCCGAAGCCCGGCCCGGTCCGTGGCTCGGTGGCCTCCGTGTCGGGCAACACCATCAACGTCGGCGGCACCGACCCCAGCGGCAACACCACGCAGACCGCGGTGACGGTCGACGACAAGACCAAGTACAGCAAGCAGACGACCGCCACCACCGACGCGATCACACAGGGCAAGTGCCTATGGGCGCGCGGGACGATGGACAACGGCACGCTGCAGGCGACCAGCATCAACGTGCGGCAGGCCACCGACGGCAGGTGCGGCAAGCCCAAGTAGGTCCGGCCCAGGCCGGCTGAGCTAACCGCTCCTACCAGGCGGGCGCGGTGGCGGCACCGGGCCCGCCTGGGCCTGCGACCAATCAGCCCGTCACACGCAGGTGTTTTCGCGCCGTGAGCTCGCCGTCGGTCACCCATTCGCGCATCGGTTTCCCGGGCGCGCACAGCAGGGTGAGGACATAGCTACAAGGAATATCGGTGCGGTTGTTGGCGTCCCGATAGTGGATCACGCCGCCGCCGCGCCCCCAAAAAGCCTCTCCAGCACGGAGCACGCGTGGCGCTTCACCCTCGAGCTCGAACAACATCTCACCGCCGATCATGTAACCGAATCCGGGGCCCCCGGGAAGGCGGTGCGGCGGGTACCCAGAGGCGCCCGGCGGATGGGTGATGAGAACGGTCACGACATGGGCATCGTCGGGAATGGACGGTAATCGCACTTCCTGAAGCACCTGGACGGTTGACTCGGGTGCGGACTCGGACGTTTCCAACGACATTCGTCATCCCGTCCTGGCGGGGCGTGCTTCGATCCAGTCGGAGTATCGAGTCGTGAAGATCGTCGCGTTCTCGTCGGGCGCGAGGCTGTGATCGTCGATCACCGCACCGAAATACGGAGCCTGGGGATCGGTCACGACCCGGCGTCGATCGCCGTTGGCGGCGAGGCCCGCGCGAACGAAGTCGTCCATGCCCATTGCTTCGGGTCCCGCGATCTCCACGACGCCGTTGATGGGAGGTCCGATCGCCGCGCGAGCCACGGCGGTGGCGACATCGTCGGCGGCGATGGGGCGGAACGATGCGGGTGGCAATCTCACAATCTCCCCGTCTGTCGCGGAATCGGCCAAGCCAATCGCGAACTCGTAGAACGGCGTCGCGCGCACAATCGAGTACGGCCGGCCCGAATCCTTGATCAGCTCCTCCTGAGCCGCTTTGGCGGTGTTGTAGCCGCTGTCCGGCATGCTCTGCGATCCGACGACGGACAACGCGACATGGTGTTTGACTCCCGCTTCCCGCTCGGCAGAAAGAAGGTTCTTGGTCGCGGTCGTGAAGAAGTGCATCACAGGCTCGTCGTCGAAAATTGGTGAATCAGCAACGTCGACAAGGACATCCGCGCCGGTGACGGCGACTGCTAGGCCTTCGCCGGTGAGCGAGTCGACACCGGATCGGCGTGAAGCGGCGATCACGTCATGTCCCTGGGCGCCAAGCTTGGCCACCACTTTCGAGCCAATGAGGCCACGCCCGCCGATGACTACGATCTTCATGATGAACCTTTCAGCGTTGTAGTCTGGCCGGTGATCGAGCCCCGCCGGGACGATCGGAGACGCTTGCCGGCATCGGGGACGTGGGTCCTGCGATCGACGTTCCACCGGATGACGTTCGTTCGCCGAGGCGCCCTGCAAGCAGACCGGCCATCCGTCTCGGTCCATTCAGCCTGTGGCCGAACGGGGTGATCTGTCATCACCCCGGCCACCTCTTCACCCGGGTGAGGACCCCGTGTGCCCGGTCACTCAGCGTCCGCATCGAACTCTTCGCGCGCCACCGTGTAGAACGACATGCCGTCGTTTGGGCTGCCACTGATCTGACCGTGGTGCCGCCCGGCGCGCAGCGGAAGGCCGTCCGGGTAGCCAAGTTCCGGCTCCTCAGCGGCCAGACGCTCGTCCAGCGTGAGGTGCTCGTCGGCAGAGATCCAGCGCAACGGCGCATCGACCACGATGTCGCCATCGTCATTGCGTACTTCGTCGGAGTCCAACGACTCGCTGGGCCCTAATGTGCCATCGGGCCGGGTGTCGTCGTAGTCACCGTCGCTGATCATATTCCTCGCCTCCACGCGGGTCTCAGCCCGAGCGCGCCCTACGCACGCGATTTGCGAACCCGCCGCGTCCTCAAAGAGGTTCACCTGGGAATTTCAAGTCGAAGCGTTTGCAGAGTTCGGCGACGCTGTCGACATCCATCTCGAGTTCGTAGCGCGCACAGAGCTCATCCAGGACTTCGGGCGATATCGTCGCGATACCGCCGAGATCAGCAAGCTCGTCGAAAAACTGCTCGAATCCCGCGGGGGAAATGATCTCGAGGATGCGGGCAGGCTCGTCGCCCGCGTTCCAGAACGTATGCCATTGGCCTCGCGGCTTGAAGATGAAGTCGCCGGGTCCGCCGTAGAGCACCTCATCGCCGAGCAAGGCGCCCACGCGCCCCTCGATGATCCAGCTGTATTCATCTTCGTTGTGGTGGCGATGAAGGGGTGCGGCCAGCGCCCGGGGTGACATGGGATGCTCGAGGACGGAGAAGCGACCGTCAGCCCCAAATCTATCCAGGATGTGGCGCACACCTACGGTCCCATTGAAGACGGACTTGCCTTCGGTGCGCCCGACAGACTTGGCCGGCGGCCCGCCGGGCCTGAAGATGTTTATTGTCACTGCAATCTCTCCTTTGAGGCTTTCTGTCTAATTGCGGCCGGCCATGACGCCGCCATCGACATTGAGAATCGCGCCGGTGACCCAGCTGGCCTGATCCGACAGCAGATATGTCACGGCATTGGCCACGTCGGCTGGTGTGCCGACTCGCCCCAAAGGGTGAAAGGGCGCGAAAGTGTCTAGCGTCGAATCGATCTCGTCCTTGGGTACCCAGCGCTCGAGTGCCGGGGTTTTGACGGCGGCCGGTGCCACGGCGTTCACCCGAATCTTGTGCCCGGCAAGCTCGATGGCCAGGTTATGGGTCAGCGCATGGAGGCCGGCTTTTTGCATGGAGTGCCCGCACGACGGGGTCACACCGATCGCCTGATGCGCCCACATGCTGCCGATGTTGACAATGGCCCCGCCCTCACCGCGGGCGATCATGCCCGCGACAACGGTCTGGGTCAGGAAGAACAGGGCGTAATTGAGGTCCATGTACGAGTCGTAGTCCTGCGCTTCGTACTCGAGAAACGGCTTGGGGATGAAGAATCCGGCCGCGTTGACCAACAGTGTCGCCTGGCCGTGCTCCTCAGAAAGCATCCGCTGCACATCGGCGACCGCGTCGCGATCCGTCAGCTCGGCGGAGATACCCCAAGCATGGCCACGCCGGCTCAGCTCGGCGACGGTTTCGTCGACGCGGTTCTTCGACAGACCCACGATCACCGCGCTCCCGCCATGATCGACGATGTCGATCGCAACCTGCCGACCCATGCCGGCACTGCCGCCGATGACAACAACCTTCTTGCCCTCAAAATGCATGTGCGCCTTCCTGGTTCTCGTTGCGGCTGTGCTGGACCGCTTCGTGGTGACGTCGGCTGTAACGCGTTCCACCGGACTGGTCGTACCGAGACTGCTGTCGAGCGAGGTGAGCTGTCATCACCCCCACCACCTGTTCACCCGGGTGAGACTGCGCGACGCTAAGGGCGAATCATGCTTTGGAAAGCTCCGGCTGGCTGAAACTTTCTGTGCACGAGTTTGTTTCGTTTCCCGGCCTGGGTTGATCATTGCGGCTCCGGAGACACTCGCCAGAGATTTCGCCGCCGCTGGTCGGTCACAACGAGGCCGCGACAGCCCATAGCTCTTCGGCCACCGGAGCGTCCGCCCAGCCCAGTCCGCTCAGCACCACATCGGTCGCACCCGCATCCAGATAACTCCGAAGCTGACGCCTGAGTGTTTTCGCTGAACCCACCACTGCGAGGTCTGCCGCATCGCGAACACCTTCGCGGGCGATCACCTTCCGATAAGACGGAATGGTCTCGTAGAAGCTTAATTGGTGGGCCGCGAAATTCCTTGCTGAATTGACGTTGTCGGACACCAGTGTTGGCACCTGCGCGATGATCCTGGGTTTCGGCCGTCCAGCGGCGGCGGCTGACTTCGCGATGGCCGGTTCGATGAACTCTGCGATTGTCCGCGGACCGGCGAGATATGTCAGAGTGCCGTCGGCCAGCTCGCCGGCGACCCGCAACGCCTTCGGGCCCATCGCTGCCACATACACCGGAATGGGCGTGCCCCCGGCGACCCGCACCGGCCATCCAGGATGCGCGCTGATCTCGTTGCCGCTGAAGTCCACCGCGCCGGTGTCGAAGATGGACTTCAGCACCGTCAGGTGCTCACGAAGGCGTGTGATCGTGTTGGGCCACGACGTCCGGAAGGCCTGTCGCTCCGGCTCGTGCGCACCCAACCCGAGACCAAGACTAAAGGCGCCGTGCGATGCGGCCTGCGCCGTCTGCGCCAGCGACGCGACGATCAGTGGATGACGCGGGTTGATCGGCACCACCGCCGTACCGACCCCGAGCCCCGGTACGGCCGCACCCACCAACGCGGCGAGGGCAATCGCATCAAGATCGAATTGCTGGCCCAGCCAGACCTGCCGGACGCCGAGCGAACGCGCACGGCCGGCCTGCGCCACCACGTCATCGACGACGTTGATTGCTTGAGGATTGGGGAACAACACGATTCCGGTCGGCATGGTGGATCCAATCGCAGGCTGAACTGACCTCTTCGATCTGTTCGGATCGATCCCGGGTGGTGTTAAGCGCCCGGGGCGATCGCGCAGGCCGCGACACAGACCCAGGTGCCATCACGCTTTTGATATGTGTCCGTGTACAGAGCTTCCTGCTCCGCGCCATCGGCGAGCATGGTGTAGGTGGCGCGCGCGTGGATCAGAGCGACGTCACTGAGGATGCGGATGTTGACGTCGTGGACAGCGAGATCCTTGAAGGGACGCGGCTCAGCGATGTATTCGAGGAACTCTTCGCGGTTTCGGGTTACGCCCGGCGTCTGCACGATGAAGTCTTCAGCAAGGAATTCGCGGAAGCGCCGGACGTCGTTGAACTGGTCGGAGTGGACGTAGTCGTTGTTGAGCTGCGCGAGGATCGCCAAATCTTCGGCCGGTTGCTCGGCATGGTGCATCTTCTGTTCCCTCTCCGTGCGGTGTCAGCTCGACGGCGGCGTCGTCGAGACGGGCTTGGTCCCAAATTGCATCCTTGGAGCGCCTTGAGGAGCTGTCATCACCCGAAACGTGCATTCACCCGGGTGAACAGACCTGCCATCAAGACGAATTCGCGCCCAGACGTCTGGCGACCGAGCGGTGCACGGTTAGCGCGGAGACGATGGATCGGTTGCGGCCGAAGCGCTGCTGGCCAGGGCCGGTTGCACACCGGGCCGGTCGCGGCACAGTGCGGCAATCGCGCCCGGCACGGGCTGGCATCCGTCGGGCGGATTGGTGATCAACACGGCTGCGCACAACGCGCCGATGGTGAATAGCGCTGCGCTCACCTGAAACACGTGGGCGAATCCGGTGGCGCTCGCCGCGCCAACGCTGATCAGCCCCATGGACCCAATCGACATCAGCGCGCCCAGCCGCGAGACGGCGTTGTTGATCGCCGACGCCAGACCGCTGTGCTCTGACGGCACCGATGCCAGCGTCAGCGATGTCAGTGGCGTGACAGTCGCAACCAGCCCGATGGCCAGCACGGTTATTCCCGGAATTACGTCGGTGATCGCATGGAAATCATGGGCTTTCGGACGGATCAGCAGCAGCCCGATGCCCGCCAAGGCGGGCCCGCCGATCAGGAATATGCGCGGGCCCACCCGTGCGGCAATCCGGCCGACATGGCGGGCGAACACCAACGACAGCGCCGGAATCGGCAGGGTGGTCAATCCGGCCGCGGTTGCTGAGTAGCCGCCGATTTCTTGGGTGTAGAGGGCGATGGCCAGCGAAGCCAGCGTCAACCCGGCATAGATGAATGCGGTGACGAGATTGGCGGCGCCGAAATTACGAAAGGTGAACAGCGGCAACGGAACCATCGGATTCCTGCTGCGGCGCTGCCAGCTTACGAAGGCTGCCAGCGCGGCCACCCCAATCACCAGCGGCGCGATGGCCCGCGGTTCGGTCCAGCCGTCGTGTTGCGATCCGATCAACGCATACACGGTCCCGGCCAGCCCGACCGCCGATAGGCCCACCCCCGCGACATCGACGCGTGCGCCTGCGACCCGTCGAGACATCGGGCACAGCCAGAATGTCAGCGCAAACCCGGCCGCGATGGGGATCGCCGACAACACGAAAATCCAGCGCCAGCCAAGCAAATCGACGCATAATCCACCCAGCAGGGGGCCCAACGCGAAGGCGGTTCCGGTCCACCCGGTCCAGACACCGATCGCAGCGGACTGGTGCGCCTTATCGAACACCGTATTGATCAGCGCCAGTGAGCCCGGCACGAGGAACGCCGCACCCAGGCCCTGGACGACGCGCCCGGCGATAAGCATCCCCGGTGAATTGGCAACCGCCGCCAGAACCGAGCCCGCCCCGAAAGTCATCAGCCCAAACCGCATTACCGGAACGCGTCCGAACAGATCCGAGATGGACCCGGCGGGAAGAATCACGGTCGCCATCGCCAGCAGGTAGCCGTCGATGACCCATTGCTGCAGCGCTAGGCCGCCGCCGAGGTCACGCTCGGTGGCGGGCAACGCCAGGTTGATGACGGTGGAGTCGAGGAACGCGACCATTGACACCATCACCGCGACCACCATCGCGCGGCTGGTCGGCGCCGCGTCGCGCAAGCTCACCGCCGGGGCCGTCCCGCGGGTGACGATGGCGGTGCGCCAGATCCCTTGCTTGCGAGGGTCATCGGCGGTTTCAGAGCGCCTTTCTCAGACTCTTCAGCTGCGCCAACGCATCGATGTCGCTCCTGGTGATCCCCTTGTGCCGGTTGGTTTGCGCGAGAAGTTCGTTGACGGGAATGGTCGCCTCGACCTCGATGTCGCCGACGTCACCGGAATCGACGGATCGCTTGGAGCTTCGGGGGTTGCCGGGGCTTCGACCGCCGCAGTCGCCTTCCATATTGTCCTCCTTGGAATTTCGCTTCCGAACGGGCGGTAGTCCCGCGGCTTGGTTCCGGTGCTGTGCTCACCACCGGTCGAAATGCAGCACATCGTCGAGCGGTATCCGTTTGGCGCGCCGGAATGTGGTGCCGGTGTAGTACGCGGTGGGAACAGTCGTCGCGTGGTAGACGTTGTCGGGTAGTCCGAGAATCGCCCGCATGTCGCCGTCGGCCATGATGGTCACCCCGGTCCACGTCGTTCCCAAGCCCCGGGACCGCGCGGCGAGCATGTAGCTCCACGTGGCGGGCATGATCGAACTCCAATACTGGTTGGCGTTTTCGGCCGTCAGCACGCCGTCACCGTCGATGACCTCGACGCACGGGATCATCAAAACAGGGACCTCGCCGATGTGCTCGGCGAGATACGCCGCGCTGTCGGACACCTTGCGCTGCTCGCGGTTGCGCACGGGGTCGTCCTTGAATCGATCGGCGACCGCGAAAGGCGAAGCGACGATCAGCTCCCATGTGCGCCGATACACGTCGGCGATCGCGCGTCGCTGTCTTTCGTCGGTGACGACGATGAAACTCCAGTTCTGCACGTTGGCCGACGTCGGTGCCTGCACCGCGATCTCCAGGCATTCCCGGATCAGCCCGATGGGCACGGGTTTGGTCAGATCGAGGCGTCTGCGCACCGAGCGGGTCGTGGTCAGCAACTCGTCGATCGACAACTCGACGACGGGGTAATCGGTCATGCCGGCAGGATGGCGGTGACTTCGACTTCCACGCGGATGTTGGGCCACACCAGCCCGTCGATGATGCTGAACATGGCGGCGGGTTGATGGCGGATGATCTCCTTGCTCACCGCCAGGTAGGCGGACGCATACGCACGGCTGGTGACCCATTGGCGCATGTAGACGATGTCGGTGAGCTTGGCGCCGGCCTTGCCGAGCGCGTTTTCCACATTGATCCAGCACTGCCGGGCCTCGTCGGTGAAGTCCTCGGGCAGTGTGCCGTCTTCACGCACCCCTGGTGTTCCGGAAACGAAGATCTGTGTCCCGCCGGATACCGCGATGGCGTCGGCGTAGTGTCCGATGTGTGCCGCCACTCCGGTGAGGATCGGGGTAATAGTTGTCATCTCGAGACTCCTTGTTGCTGTGCGATTTTCGGTTAGCTTCCGGGGTTGTCTGTCGTGAGGACGACTCCGCTGGGCTCGTGGCCCGCCACAACATGCGCCAAGGCGGCGGCGGCCTGATCCAGGCCGCAAGACCGCGGGGTGGGCATGGTCAACCTGCCCGACGCGAGAAGCGCGGTGAGGCGGTCGAGTTGGGGCCCATCCGAGCGGACGTAAACCGCCGTCACGTCGATCCCGCGGGTCGATGCGGGTAGGTCGGGGGTGATGGTCGCCAGCCGGCCGCCGCCGGCAAGCGCGGTCATCGCCGCAGCAGCACCGCCGGGGGCGGCGTTGGCGACGGCGTCGATCGAGTCCTTCGCCAACGCCTTCGCGTGCTGTGGCCACAGCGGATCGCGATAATCGAGCACTTCGCGGGCGCCATGCCGTCGGACTCGGTCGGCGCTGCTCGGGCCGGCGGTGGCGAGCACGTCGACCCCGCGCATGGCCGCCAGTTGGACGATGAGGCCGCCGGTGATTCCGCCCGCGCCATGAACGAGCAACGTTTCTCCGCGGTGCAGGCCCAATGCCTCGCCGACCACCTGGTCGGCGGTCAACGCCGGCACCGGAAAGATCGCTGCGGTCCCCCACGGAATCTCGCGCGGTTTGCGGGCGAGCGAGCCCACCGGCGCGATCAGAAGCGGCGCCCAAGTGCCTTGATCGCGCAGCGGCACGGGGTGACACAGCACTGCATCGCCCACGCTGAATCCGTTCTGGCGATTGTCACCGACGGCCTCGATGACGCCGGCGGCCTCGACGCCGAGCGCCAGCGGGGGAGGCCTGCCGACGTCCCAACCGCCGTAGCGAACGATGTTGTCCCAGTTCCCAACCCCGGCTCCACGAGTTGCGATCAGAACCTCGTCGGACGCCAAAGGTCGCGGGTCGGCCACTTCGAACGTCTCCACATTGCCGCCGGGGGTGCGGACCCCCGCTACCAGCATGGTCACGGTCAGACGACCGGCCAGTTGTAGGTCATCGTGGTTCCTCTCGAACACCGAGATCGACGGGTTGATGCGCCTAAGCGGTTTTCTGCGCTTTCTGCGCCGCGGTGCTCAGCAACGCCGAAAGTTCCGACTCTTCCGCGAGTAGCGGATCCCAAACCTGATTGACCGTCGGATGCGGCGCGACCGCATGGCGCAGGAGAGTGACCGGGATTTTCGCGACGACGGCAAGCGTGGCCGCTTGAACCAGTTCGGAGAATTGTGGGCCGACAAATGTCGCTCCGAGCAGTGTGTTGGTCTCGTCGTTGATGACCAGTTTCGCCCAGCCTTGAAAGCCATCACGGTATAAGGCGAGGAATGACACGGCGCCGGGGTAGCGGGCCGTTCGCGTCCGTACCGCGAACCCTTCTGCCCGGGCTTGACCTTCGGTGCGGCCCACCCAGGCGACCTGAGGGTCAGTGTGGATAACCTGCGCCAGGCTGCCGGCATCACGGGCGGCCAATTCGTTGTCGGCCAGCTCCCGTCCCGCGGCCCGCGCGACGATGATTTCGGCCACGAGACGTCCGTGGTAGGTGGAGATGTGAGACAACCGCGCACGCCCAGTGGTATCTCCGAGAGCGTATAGCCAGTCGCCCGTGACACCGACCGCCTGGAGATGGTCGTTGACGCAAACGCCTTCGCCGCCCGTCAGGCCGATGGTTTCCAGTCCGATGCCGTCGGTGTTGTTGCGTCGTCCGGCGGCCAGGACGACCTCGTCTATCTCGATGGTGCGGCCGTTGAAAGTCGCGGTGACGGGTCCGCCCGCCACGGGTCGGGCCACCGCCGACAACTGTGTCTCCAAATGAATGTTGACGCCACTGCTGCGCAGTGACTGCGCGACCAGATCGCGAGCTTCGGGTTCGCAGTTGCACAGCAGCGTGTCCTCGCGCACCACAAGCGTTACCGATGACCCCAACCCGCTCAGGATGGTCGCGAACTCGACGGCGACGGGGCCGCCACCCACCACCAGAGCGCGTGGTGGCACCCGTGTCATGGTCGTCAACTCCCGATTGGTCCACGCACGCACTTGCGCCAGACCAGGTATCCCCGGCACGTAGGGACGCGTGCCAGTGGCCAGCACGACCGCGTGGCGTGCAGTCAAGACGACTTCGGTGGTATCTCCGAGGGCGTAGGCCACGCGCACCGTTCGTTCGCCGCTCAACCGGCCGAACCCGTGAAACACTGCTACACCAGCTTGCTGCAATGATGCCGTCCGCTCTTGGTCCGAGAGGTGCTCGATGAGTTCGTCTCGTTTCGCGAAGACGGCCGTAAGATCTAATTTCGTTCCCGAGAAAGCTTCTCGCACACCAGGAACCGACTTCGCGAGGTTGAACACCTCGATTGGGCGAAGTAGGGTTTTGCTCGGGTTGCAGCCCCAGTAATGACACTCGCCGCCGACGAGGCGATCCTCGACGAGGGCTACCGAAAGGCCAACCGAAGCCAGCTTCCGCACGGCGGCCACACCGCCCACCCCGCCGCCTATGACGATCACGTCAAATTGCTTACTAGCCTTCATCTCGCCTCATTTCCGAAGATGGGTACGTCCGGTCGCGTTTCGCTGATTCGCCCGTCTGACGGAGGTGGTTCGCGTCGGGGCACGCACTCCCAAACCGGCTCAACGTGCCGAGGACCGCGTAAGCCGCTGCGGCGCTGGCCGCGGAGAAGACACTGTAGCTAAGCGGCGCTTCCACGCCGAGCGATGCAGCCATCGCGATGCCAAATATGGTGAGTACCAAAGAAGTCGCTGCACCGACAAGCTTCGGTCGCCACCCGGTCAGGAGCAAGAGTCCCAGCGTCGCCTCGGTTACGGTGGCAGCCCACACAATGACGGTCAGTAAACGACCAGAAGCAAACGGAACAAGTTGGTGGGTGTAGTCGGCGAAGGGGCCCATGCTCCCCCAGCTACCCTGCCCGAACGGCTTCCACCAACCGAATCGATCGGCTACGGCCGACAGGAAGGCCGTTGCCAGCGAAAAGCGTAGCGCGATTCGGACAATGCGAATCGGATCATGTATGGGCATGATTGGCCAAGAGCGGATCATTCCAAACGGTTTCATGGCGGTTCGCCCCGGCAAGCTCATTCTGCGTTGTCGTCGGTCGTGAGCGGTCCGTCTCCGGTGTCTAACAGGAAAACTGCTAGCAATTCGGCGGGTTCGGTGGCACTGGCGTTTTCACTGATGGTGTGGTGCGCGCCGGGAGCTTCACGCCACGTCTCACCGGCGTGATAGACGCGAGCAGGCTCGCCCTCGACTTGGCTGCGGATCGCCCCGGAGATGACGTAGGCCATGATGAACGCCGATTTCGCGTGGTGGTGCGCTCCGCTTTTGGCTCCGGGCGGGTAGCTGACGGTCACTGCTTGCAGTGATTTGCCCGGGACATTGGTAGGTTGGTTGAAAACTGTTCGGACAACCGGTTTTTGATCCAAGTTCTCCGGATTCGGCTCGGCCTGGGCCCCGGGTGCGAGCGTCGTCGCGATTGTCAGCGCGGCAAGTGCTGCTTTCAGAAACATCTTGGCTGCCTCCCTTTTTCGTCTTCCGCTACACGCAAGATCGTGTTGCCAGTGACGCGCTTGCCGGTACGGGTTTTGGTTGTCGGGGAAGCCCCGGGCTCGGGCTGTACGCTGACGAGCTCAAGGCCGAGATCACGGACCCGGTCGAGAAGCCCGTAAAGCTGTGATTGGTCGCGGATTTCACCTGTGAACATGCTTTCGTGCACACCGGACTGGAGGCGCATCCCTTCTAAAGCGGACCCGAGGCGCTCCGTCAGGCGGCCTCGAATGCAGATCCGATACATCGTCGACTGCACTTAGCCTCCGCTCGTCAGCTCCTGACTAAGGCTTCACTGACGGGGGGTGAGTCGTCATCACCCGGCGGGCCGATTCACCCGGGTGAGCGCGGAGACGCCATGGCCGGCGTCTGTGAACGGCTGCCAACGGCCGGACCTGAAGCACGGGCCGGAGCCGATTCCTGGCGCGCCCGGCACTCAGCGAATCTGGTCGTGCACGTTGTTGTGTGTGCCCCGGCATGACGGGCCATGCCTGTCGGCGCCACTCCTGAGCCGCTAGCCACGGTGCAGCCAGCCGGCCGTGCGTCCTCGCGCCACCGCTCGGCGGCGCCGGCTGTCGGCGAGGGCGATCAACCTCGCCATGGCCACGGCTCCCGCGCAGCCCGCGGCGGTGACACCGAAATCGATTGGCTGACCGTCGATCAACGTGAGAACGGCGTAGTCACCGGAGACCACAGCAACGAACAGGAAAGCGTTGCGTAGGCGATTCACAACGCCAGCCACTCCGCCCCGATCGGACGCACAGCGAGGATGCTGCGCAGGTATCCAGTGGGACGTCCGCAGGTCGCACACACCGGGCTGGCGCCTCGTCGGGAAGCCATCTCTCGTTTGTCGTCCACGTAGGTCGCCATCGCCCATCGGACCATCTCCAAGCAGACCTCACACAGCACCTCAACGAGGTCGCCGTCCGTGTTTAGCCCCGCTTGGTCACATCCGTCGACAGCATGTATCTCGGCGACCGCTACGGCGGGCGCGCCGCATGTTTCGCCGCTCGACAGCCCCTGGGCAGTACAAATGGGCCGCAACGTGTTCAGCTGCTGCTCGATTCCGAGGGCGGCGTCCACCGCGTCATCTCCGTTCCGGTGCGCCCACCGTCGGGCAAGGGCGGCGGCGTCCCAGATTCGTTGCAGCAGCCGCGATGACCGGCCGGTACCCGGGCCGTATTCGGCAGGTGATCGTTGGGATGGGCGGCGCTTCATCTGGTCTTCTCCAATTCGTGGCTATGGAGTTCCGCGCGATCACGCAGCAGCGCGTCCCGTCATCGCGACCCGCTGCTCGCTGATGCGGCCCTTGGGGTCGGCATTTGGCCGATTCCACGTACGTCCGCTCGCGATCTGTCATGCGAGCATTTATCGACCCGGGACGAGTGGTCATCACCCGGTCGGCTCATTCACCCGGGCGATTTGATGAGTGCTGCTCATGTCACGAGCACACGCGAACTTCTTGACCCAAGACAGGGACGAGCTATTTGTGTTGTTGCGCAACATGACACAATGACGGCGGATAGGACGCCCTGCCCGTCAATGTCGCCGGGATGCTCGCAAGTGGTGATCAGCGTATGGGCGGAGGTCTACGACTCCCTGTGTGCGCAGCGTCCCACCGCGCATCGATGCGCGTGACGCGACGAAGCTCTATGGTGAGCCACAGCGTCGCGGCGACGGTGGCGAGAACGGCAACGAGCACCGAGGTGCAGAGCCATTCGTAGCGCCCATAGGCGGCTTCTGCTGCCGAGCTGATCAGCCCGCACGTGGCCACGGCCAGCAGAACCAAACCCGGCCAGAAGAAGTTGTCCTTCACGGCGATACCCGCGTGGGGTTGCGTGGTGCGGCAGTGATCCGTCGGATCATCATGCGTGTCTCCCATTAGCACTCCCCTTCGTCGTCTCGCCGGTGACCAACAATCCATCCATGGCGGACCCGCACGAAATGCCCGACGTCTATGCGACCCGGGGCGTGCGACCGCTTCGATGCGCGATTCAGGTCGACCCTGCCCCGGCCCGGTTGCGCAGCTCGGGCAGCGCAATCGCCCCAATGGTTGTCACGAGCCACACCACCACCGTCGTCGCCAGCCAGGATGGCGCGCCATCGATGGTGAGCCCGTGCGTCAATTGCGAAGCGAGGGTCAACGCGACGACCGTCAATGCCAAGCCCGCGCCTCCAAGCAGCAATGACGCGTACTCGCGTGACATCTGCATGATCGAAAAGGACAGGCTTGCTTGCATTATGGTGAACGCCAGCACTCCGACGACATATCCCGGTATCGAGACCACGACTCCGGGAACAATCCACGCCGCAACCAGTAGTCCGATCCCCCACGATGTCAGGAGCACGCTGGCGAACCGCAGGATTTGCCTCATGCCGAGGTGTAGGTCGCCGACCCGGGTCCGCCGCCCAATCCGATGTTGTTGCCGGCTGACTCAGCGCACATCGCTTAGTCCTTTCCCGAATCACCTACTGCTGGGGCGTGCTGCGTGTCTGGCATTCGCCCGGCCATTGGGGCGTAGGTCCTGCCGGAGTCAAGCTTGGGCGCCCTGCGGGTGAGCTGTCTTCACCCCGCGGCGTCAATCACCCGGGTGAGGAAATGACTAGGCTCCCCGAACGCGCACGCTGGGCAAATCGCCATTCGCGGTGCGGATTCGCGTGGGTGTCGGCGTCGCTGAGCGCCCAGCATCGAGGGTGGGCACGTACGGCCCGATCGGTGTCCTGGCTACTCGCATACACTAACTACCAGCGCTAGCGGTTGCGAGAATCTGTGGACGACACGACTGAGAGGCCTACAGCCCGCCTACTGCACGTCGGGGGGCGCCGGTTCGCGTGAGCATCGCAAGGCCATCGAGGAAGCTCCGCATACCGCCGATTCGGGGGCGGGCGGACGAGCTGAAGGAGATCGCCGAGCTGATCGCCGCGGTCACTCAGGGGCGCGGCGGCGTACTGGTGATCGAGGGGCCGCCGGGCATCGGGAAGAGCCGATTGTTGACCGAGGTTTTGGCGCTGGCCGACAAGGCCGGTGTTCGGGCGCTGTTCGGCGAGGCTTTCGAGTACCAGCAGGCGGTGCCATTCTTCTCACTGTTCATGGCGACCCTGCGTGCGGATCCTCCTGTCGGTGATGCGGAGGCGTTGCGCCGCCTGGGAACGTCGGCCGATCTCAGCTACTGGGTGGTGCGCGACCTGCAGGCCGCCATATACGCCGCCGCATCCCGAAAACCGTTGGCGATCGTTCTCGAGGACGTGCACTGGGCCGATAACGCGACCTTGCTGGCGTTGCGGTCGCTGGCCGCTACGCGGCCCGATGCCGCGGTGCTGTGGGTGCTTACCGCCCGGACCGGCGCCGGCGGGCCGGCGGTGCAAGAAACGCTGTCAGTGCTGCAACGCGCGAATGCCACATTTCTGCGATTGGGGGCCATGGCGCCGGACTCGGTCGCCGAAATGGTCTGCGACGCGGTGCGGGCGCCGGCGGATGAGTCCCTATTGAATCTGGCTGCCAAGGCGCACGGAAATCCGTTCCTGGTCAGCGAGCTTGTGCAGGGCCTGGCCGAGGAAGATCGGCTGGACGCAAGCGGCGGGCGAGTAATGGCCACCGGAAATGCGCTGCCGCGACGGCTGGGCGTGGGTATGCAGCAGCGACTCGACTTGCTCTCGGACAGTGCTTCGGAGGTGGTGCGGGTCGCCGGAGTGCTGCCGGACCGGTTTTCGGCAGGCTTGCTGGCCGCGATGCTGGGCCGTCAGCCGGTCTCATTGCTCTCGGCGCTGGAGGAGGCGGTCCGCGCGGATCTATTCGTCGAAGACGGTGAGCAGCTGAGGTTTCGGCACGACTTGTTGCGCGAGGCCACTCGCCAGTCATTGCCGCAGTCGCTGCGGCGGGCGATGGAACGCCAGTCGGCGTCGGTCATGCTGAGTATCGGTGCGGCCCCAATCGAGGTGGCCACCCAGCTGGCACGATGCGCCGAACCCGGAGATCGGGAGGCGATCGAGGCATTACGGCAAGCCGCGCAATCGGTTGGCCGCAGCGACGCGAGCGCGGCCGCGGACTTGACCAAGCGCGCGCTGGAGCTGTTGCCGGCCGAAGACGCTGAGCGTGGATCCCTGGTCGCGGAAACGGTGGAGTGGCTCAACCGGGCCGGCCGCCACGGCGAGGCCGAAGAAATGGCCGTCGTGGCGCTCTCGGAGGCGGTCTCGCCCGAAGTTGAGGCCGAGATCCGCCTCCGGCTCCCGGCGCACACCAAACACAGCACCCAACGGCGGGCGGAGGAAAATCGCAGAGCGCTCGAGTTGGGCGACATCAGCGAGCCCACCCGTACACGGCATTTGGCGTGGCTGGCCTACAACCTTGTGTTGCAGGACAAGAGAGGGCAACAGCGCGCCGCAGCCGACGAGGCTGCCGCCGCCGCGACGGCCACCGGTGATCTCGAGGCCACAATCATGGCCGAGGTCACCCTCGCTTTGCTCGACATTGGCGAGGGGCACAGGGTCCGCGCTCTAGGCCGCCTCGAACAGCTTCATTCGCTCGGCTACACGAATGATGCGGCCTTGGCGCATCACTATGCGGCGATGTACTACGCCATCCTGCTGGCAGTGTTCGGGCGGTTGGACGACGCGGCGGGCCGGATTGCCGACGGCATTGGGCAGGCCCGCCGCGAAGGCAACGCGATGGTCCTCAATATGTGGACTGTCATTGGTGCGATCGTTCACCTCGCTGCGGGCCGGCTGTCGGCCGCTCGCGATGCGGCTGAGTCCCTGCCGCCCCCACAGCCGACGGGCGTGAGCGAGCCGGACCTGCTCCGCATCGTGGTGATGGCCTCGGTGGGTGTGCACACGGATGACCGAAACGTGTTGCAGCAGATGGCCAATGACGCACAAAAAGCTTACTCCACCGGCTCACCTGCGATCCGTCGAGGAGCGGCGTATGTGCTCGCGCTGGCGGCCTGGCAGCGCGACGACGTCCATGAAGCGGTGCGCTGGCTCGGTGGCGACATCGCCCTGCTCGGAACACCACTACAGGTCTATGCCTTCGATCGGCTGATCTTGAGTGCGCGGGTGGCCTCGGCCGCCGGTGACGCCGGCTTGCGCGCACGGGTCCTGCAGGCCACCGAGGTGCTGGAGTGCGAGCAGCCCGCGGTCCCGCTGTTTTCAGGGGTTGCCGGATATGCCCGCGGCATACTCGGGCGTGACGCCACAGCATTGGTGGCTGCCGCGGAGTTGCTTCACTCGTCGGCGCGGCCGCTTCTCTACGCCGGCGCTGCCGAGGATGCCGGCGCCGAGCTGATTCGCGCAGAGCGCGACCTTGAGGCCATCGACCACCTGAACGCGGCTTTCGACACTTACGTCGCGTGCGAAGCGGTTGCCGATGCCCGCCGGGTCGGCCGGATGTTGCGCCGACTAGGGGTGGAGCGCCGCATCGTCACGCACCCGAGGGCGGCAACGGGCTGGGACAGCCTCACCGATTCCGAACTCAGGGTCATCAACCTCATCGCACAGGGCGCGACCAACCGCTCAGTCGCGCAGCAATTGCATCTCTCCCCGCACACCGTGAAGACACACGTGCACAATGCCTTTGCCAAGCTCGGGATCACTTCCCGAGCCCAACTGAGCCAGCGCATCCGCAGCGCCGATTGATCGACAGCAAATCTCGTTGATGCCGTGCACGGCCTACAATGACGTGCACTGCAATGGCAGTCCGGTAATCAAACGCTAGACAGGACACCCGATGGGGCCTCCAGCCGGCCTATCCGACACCGGCGGCCAACGCCTGGTCACACCTCCGATTCGAGGACGGGCGGACGAGCTGAAAAAGATCGGCGCACTGGTTACCGCGGTGGCGCAGGGCCGCGGCGGCGTGCTGGTCATCGAAGGGCCACCCGGCATCGGAAAGAGTCGGTTGCTGACCGAGGTGTTAGTGCTGGCCGAGAAGTGCGGCGTGCGCGCGCTGTTCGGGGAGGCGTTCGAATACCAGCAAACGGTGCCGTTTTTCTCGCTGTTCATGGCCACCCTCAACGCCGATCCCCCGGTCGGAGACGCAGAGGCGTTGCGCCAGCTAGGTGGCTCGGCCGATCTGCGGTATTGGGTGGTGCACGATTTGGCCGACGCGATTCATGCCGCGGCCGCTCGCACCCCGCTGGCGATTCTGTTGGAGGACATCCACTGGGCCGACAACGGGACGCTGTTGGCGCTCCGGTCGCTCGCCACCGCGCGGCCGGATGCGGCGGTGTTGTGGATATTGACTGCCCGCACCGGGGCGGGCGGCTTTGCGGTGCAAGAGACGTTGTCGGTGCTGCAACGCGCGGATGCCACATTTCTGCGAGTGGGGGCCATGACACCTGATGCGGTCGCCGACATGGTCCGAGACGCAGTGCGTGCGGAAGCCGATGTGTCACTGCTGAATCTGGCCGCCAAGGCGCATGGGAACCCGTTCTTGGTCAGCGAGCTTGTCGGCGGCCTGGATGAGGAGAACCGACTGAACGTCAGGGGCGGCCGGGCGGTGGCCACCGGGCACGGGCTGCCTCGCCGTCTGGGAGTCGGCATGCAGCAGCGACTGGATCTGCTCTCCGGTAGTGCGTCGGAGGTGGTGCGGGTGGCGGCGGTCCTGCCGGACCGGTTCTCGGCCGAGCTCTTGGCAGCGATGCTAGACCGGCCACCGACATCGTTGCTCTCGGCGCTGGAGGAGGCGGTGCGCTCGGATTTATTGGTCGAAGACGGTGAGCGCCTCAGGTTTCGGCACGACCTGCTGCGCGAGGCCACCCGGCAGTCGTTGCCGCAGTCCTTGCGGCGCGCGATGGAGCGTCAGTCGGCATCGGCCATGCTTGGCCTGGGGGCCGCCCCGGCCGAGGTGGCTACCCAGCTGGCGCGCAGCGCCGAGCCGGGAGACCGAGAGGCGATTGACGCACTGCGCCAGGCCGCGCAAGCGGTTGGCCGCGGCGATGCCAGCGCGGCCGCGGACTTGAGCAAGCGCGCACTGCAACTACTGCCCGCCGGCGACACCGAATATGGATCGCTGGTCGCGGAAACGGTGGGATGGCTCAACCGGGCCAGCCGCTACGGCGAGGCCGAAGAATTGGCCGACTCGGCGCTCGCGGAGGCGGCATCGCCGGAAGTAGAGGCCGAGATCCGTCTTCGGCTCCCGGTGCACACCAAGCACACCGACCAGCGGCGGGTGGAAGAGAATCGACGAGCGCTTGAGTTGAGCGGCATCAGCGAGGTCACCCGGGTCCGGCACCTGGCCTGGCTGGCGTACAACCTGATATTCGACGAAGGCGGCCAACGGCGCGCGGCCGCCGACGAGGCGGCCGCAGCCGCGAAAGTCACCGGTGATATCGAGGCCACGATCATGGCCGGCCTCACCCACGCTTTGCTCGATGCTGGTGAGGGGTACGCGTCCCGCGCGCTACGCCGTTTCGAAGAGCTCCGCCCGCTTGCTTACACGAATGAAACAGCGTTGGCGCATGCGTATGCCGGAATGTACAACGCAAACCTCCTGGCAGTCGTCGGCCGGTTGGACGACGCGACGGCCCGCATCGCCGACGGAACAGAGCAAGCCCGCCGGGAAGGCAACGCGATGGCTCTCGCCATGTGGGCCGTCTTTAGCGGGCTTGTCCACCTCGCCGCGGGCCGGCTGTCAGCCGCTCGCGATGCGACGGAGCGCCTTCCGCCGCCCCAGCCGACGGGGGCAACCGAGCACGACGTACTTCGCATGGTGATCCTCGCCGAGGTGGCGGCACACACCGATGACCGAAACTTGCTGCAGCAGATGGTAAATGACGCCCGTGCCGCCCACTCCACGGGCTCCGCCGGCATACGTCGAGGGTCGGCGTATGTGCTCGCGCGCGCGGCGTGGCAGCGGGACGATGTTCATGACGCAATGCGCTGGCTCGGCGACGTCATCCTGCTGGCGACGCCGTTTTTTCCCCATGCGTTGGTCCGGTTGATCCTGGGTGCGAAGGTGGCCTCGGCCGCCGGTGACGCCGGCTTGCGCGCGCGGGTTCTGCAGGCCACCGAAGTGCTGGAACGTGAACGGCCCGCGCTGCCGCTGTTCGCGGCGGTGTCCGCCTATGCCCGTGGCATCCTCGAACACGATGCCCAAACCTTGGTGGCCGTTGCGGAGTCGCTTCGCGGGTTTCCGCGGCCGCTGCTGTACGCCAGTGCTGCCGAGGACGCCGGCGGCG
>NZ_LZJB01000121.1:0-867 GCF_001666895.1 Mycobacterium sp. E3298 | reverse complement strand
CGAAGGGGCCGAGCGGCCTGGAGGTGCTGGCCTCGGAAACCGACCCGTCGGTCTCGGAGGCGTTCAGCGCCGAGGACTACAGCCGCGTCCTGGACGTCCTGGAGCGGTTCTACGGACTGGTCCTCACCGACTGCGGGCCGGGGCTGCTGCATTCGGTGATGTCCTCGGCGCTGAACGCCTCCGAGACCGACGGGTCGGTTTCCGAGGCCAGCACCTCCAGGCCGCTCGGCCCCTTCGAGGTGTAGCGGCGGACATCGCTGTATCGCTCGATGCTCCCGGCGTCGTGCAGCAGCTGACGCACCGTCGCCGCGGTCTCCAGCGGGATCTTCTGGCTCAGCGTGCCGCGGTCGGGGTTGGCGTCGACCGCGACCACCCGGTCACCCCGGATGGAGGCGAAGGTGGCGCCCACCGTCGCGGCGATCGTCGTCTTGCCGACGCCGCCCTTCAGCGACACCAGCGCGATCCGGTAGCAGCCGCGCAGTGGCCGGTTCACCTGCGCCACCAGGTTGTTGTAGCGGGCGGCCCGCGGGCTCTCACCGAGGTTGATCAGGTGGCCGGACACCTCGTAGAGCAGCCGGCGCCAGCCCTCCGACGGCGGCGGCTTGACCGGCCGCAGCAGCATCCCGGTGGACAGCTCGGGGTACGGCGTGTGCGGCAGCGGCTCCGGCCGCGGCGGGGCTTGCGGGGGCGGCGCGGCGGCCGGGCCGTTGTAGTAGGCGCCGTACGCCGTCGGGTCGACCCGCGGGATTCCGGTCACCGGGGTGGAATCCCAGGGCGGCATACCCGCGGGCCGGGGCGTGGTCGGCGGCGCCGCCTCCCGCCGCTCGGGCCGCCGTTCGGTGCGGAACCCGCCGCAGGCGCGGGTCG
>NZ_LZJB01000120.1:0-4556 GCF_001666895.1 Mycobacterium sp. E3298 | reverse complement strand
TGGCTGTCGGCCAACCACGACGAAAAAGAATTCCCGAACCCCGACGAGATCATCCTGGACCGCGCGCCCAACCGGCACGTCGCGTTCGGGCTCGGGCCGCACCGCTGCATCGGCTCGCACCTCGCGCGCCTGATGGCCGAGGTCATGGTGAAAGCCGTCCTCGACCGCATCCCCGACTACCGAGTCGACGTCGACAACGTCCACCAATACCTCGGCAACCCCAGCATGACCGGGCTCGGCACGCTGCCGGTCACCTTCACCCCCGGAGCGAAACGAGGCTAGATGCACGCCAACCCGATGACACACATGCTGGGTCCGTTCACCCGCACCGGCGGCTTCTACGCCCGCTCCTGGGGCACCTACCTGGACCGTCAGCCCGACGAGCTGCCGGTGGCCCGGCCCACCATCGCGCTCGCGGCCCAGGCCTTCCGCGACGAGATCCTGCTCAGCGGCTTCAGCCTGCTGCGTCGGGCCCCCGACTCCAAGACCCTCGAACGGATCGACACCGAAGTGCTTGCCGCACAAGCCTTCTACAAAGACAAGGGCTGGCTCGACAACCCCGAGGGATTCTTCGCCCCGCCCCCGCCCCCCACCGACGTCACCGTCAAACGCGTGAGCAGCATGGGACGCAACTACGAGCGGCTGTCCTTCGACAGCGACTACGAACCCCTCGACGGCGAACCCGGCCGGGAACGGTGGCGCAGCTACACCGGCAACGACCGCGAATACGCCCTGATGTTCCGGCACCGCCGGCCGCGGCCGTGGCTGATCTGCATCCACGGCGCGGAGATGGGACGGGCTGCGCTCGACCCCATGCTGTTTCATGCCTGGCACCTGTACCGGCATCTCGACCTCAACGTCGTGCTACCGGTACTCCCCCTGCACGGCCCCCGAGCCAGCGGCGGGCCAAAGTTCCCCAGCGAGGACGTGCTCGACGACGTGCACGGCGCCGCGCAGTCGGTCTGGGACATCCGGCGGCTGATCAGCTGGATCCGCGCGCAGCAGCCCGACGCGGCGATCGGGGTCAACGGCATCTCCCTCGGCGGCCTGATTTCGTCGCTGGTCGCCAGCCTCGACGACGGCCTCACCTGCGCCATCCTCGGCGTGCCCGCCGTCGACCTGGTGAACCTGGTCGGCCGTCACGCCGGCCTCAGCGGCCACACCGGTCTGCGCCACACGATGGACTCGGCCAAGCCCCTCGGCCGGATGATCTCGCCGCTGGCGCTGACCCCGCGCGTGCCCAAAAAGGGCCGCTTCATCTACGCCGGCCTCGCCGACCGCCTGGTGCACCCGCGCGACCAGGTCACCCGACTCTGGGAGCACTGGGGCAAACCCGAAATCCACTGGTACCCAGGCGGTCACACCGGATTCTTCCGCTCGCGGCCCGTACAGCGTTTCATCGACGACGCGCTCGTGCAATCGGGGCTGGCCGACAAGCGATGACCGCCTCCTACCTGCGCTGGATAGCGGCCAACGCGGCCAAGCCATTGGTCCACGCCTATCGGCGCACCGGCGCCGACGTTCCCTTCGGCGACCCGGTCCCTTCGCACGGCACCGAAATGGAGGGCTGGTTCTGGCGCCTCACCGACGCCGCCTCGGGTCGCGTCGTCGTCGCGCTGTGCAGTGTGAACCGGCACCCGGACGGCGACTGGGCCACCGTCGCGGTCGCGCTGCATCCCGGCGACGTGGTGCGCTCCGCGGTCGTGGATGCTGCCGAGGCCGAGTCGTCGACCTTCTCGGTGCACGCCGGGACCTTCCCCGACGCGCGTCTGGCGGCGTACCTCGATCGACTCCAGATCGACCTCGACGGAATCCACCTCGATTTGCATTTCACCGATCCGTTCAACTGGCCCAAGGCCTTCGGCGGCGGCGGCGTCTTCTCGTCGGTGCCGTTTCTGAACCAGTACTGGCATCCCTACCGGCTCGGCGGAAAGGCCACCGGCACAGTCGAATTCCGCGACCGTACGTGGTCGTTCAGTGACGCCCGGCTCTACACGGAACGCAACTGGGGTGCGGGCTTCCCCGAGCGGTGGTGGTGGGGTCAGGCCCACGATTTCGGCGACGCCGACGTCTCGGTCGCGTTCTCGGGGGGCCTGCTTCAGCTCGGCCCGATCCGCAGGGACGTCACCGGAGTCGTCGTGCGCCTCGGCGACCGTGTCATCCGGATCACCCCGCCGGCGCCCGTGCGATCGGAGGTCGGCGACGGGCGCTGGAGCGTGTCCGCGCGCACCCGCCGCTACCACATCGAGCTGGACGGGGACGGCACCCGCGCGGACCCGCACGTCTTGCCGGTGCCGCTGCCCGCGCAGCGGCGCAACATCGACACCGACTTCGAGCACCTCGCCGGTCGATTGCGTTGCCGTGTGCGCGAATACGGCGAGGTGGTGTTCGACGGCACCTGCGAGCTGGCCGGCCTGGAGGTCGGCAGCCGGCCGGCCTAGATCGTCACGACGCCGTCCCTCTCATACCACCTGGCCACCACCCGGTAGAGTCACGAACTCGTGCGAATCGCAGTGACTGGTGGCACCGGGTATCTCGGTGCGCACATCGTCCGTGGCCTACTGAGCGCCGGCCATGAGGTGCGGCTTCTGGCCGAGCACGGCTGGGAGAATCCCGAACTGCTGCGCAGGTTTTCCGAATTCGGCTCGATAACCGTGTTAACCGGCGACGTTCGCGAGCCCGATACCGTGTCGACGCTGCTGGACGGCTGTGACGCCGTCCTGCACGCCGCCAGCGTGGTCGGGACCGACAGCCGGCGTGAGAACCTGATGTGGGAGATCAACGCGTTCGCTGCCGAGTCGATCCTGCGTCAGGCACACGACCGCGGGCTGGACCCGATCGTCACGATCAACAGCTACGCCTCCCTCTTCTCGCCGGAGGTCTCGGTGATCGGGCCGGATACCCCCACGGCGGCGGGTAGGTCGGCCTACGCCAAGACGAAGGGTTACGCCGACCGTGCTGCCCGGCGGCTGCAAGACGAGGGGACGCCGGTCGTCATCACCTATCCGTCCAGCGTGGTCGGTCCGGCCTTGGCGACCGCCCCGGGCATCACCGAACAGGGTTGGGCGCCGATCATCCGCGCTGGTGTGGCGCCGCGACTGCGGCACGCTGGAATGATGATGGTCGACGTGCGCGACGTCGCCGATGTGCATGTCGCGTCGATGCGCCCAGGCCACGGCGCAAAACGATACGTGTGCGGCGGCGTGATGCTGAGCTTCGATGAGATGATCGATGCGCTCGAGGCGGGCTCCGGCCGTCACATCAGGCGAATCCCGTTGAACGGAGCGGTGTTTCGGGCCCTGGGTAGGGTCGCGGACGCCGTCGGGGACCGCCTTCCACTCGGGGCCGGATTTAGTTTCGAAGCGGCACAACTGCTCACCGCGGCGACACCGACCGATGACTCCCGCACACTGGCCGAGCTGGGGGTGACCTGGCGCCCGCCGCACGAGGCGATTATCGCGACGTTCGCCCGCCGCGGCGGAGACGAAGCCGCTTTCCGGCCCTGACGCCGGAAGCCGTCGGCAACCGGTCGAAGGCGTCCTCCCGCTGGGAAAGTCCGGCGGCCGTGATGATCACGACGCCGTGGCGTATTGCAGCACGGGCTCCGACGAATCGACGTGGCTGCCACTGATGATCCGCAACCGGTTCGGCCGCACCTCGTAGACGACGCCGTCGACCGGGTTAGTGACATCGAAACCGTCCCCGGCGCGCTCGGCGTTCGACAGCTCGATGTGCGCGCCGTCCCTGATCCGCTCGCCGCGGTAGTAGTAACTGCCGCTGAGGTTTTCACACACCACGGCCAGCGACTTGGCGGTCCGCACCACGGCGGCCGGCGGGTTGCCCGGATCGCAGCGGGCCGTCTCGCCGACGAACCCCAACCCGTCGGCGCCGCGCACAGGAGCGGACAGCGTCGGCGTCTTCGGCGGCGGCGCGCTGGACGGGGCGGGCGATGGCGCCTGAGCCGTCCGAGCGGGCGTCGAGCCGCCTCTCGTCAACGCCGACGCCAGAGCCACCACGAGCCCTGCCACCACCAGCACGACCGCCGCCGCCGTGATCACGAACGCTCCGCGGCCGCCAACGGGCCGCCAACCGTCCGGCCGCGACTGCGGATCAACAACCGGATACGGGCTAAAGCCGGTGTCGTCCGGGTTCGGATAGACCGCCTCGAACGGGCGGGTGCCAAGGGGGCCCGCGCCGGCACCGACCGCGACCGGCTCGTACGCCGCGTTCACGGCCTCGCTGGCGGCCCGGGCGAGTTCACCCGCGGACGCAAAACGCGCCTCACGCCGTTTGGCCATGCCCACGGCGATGACGTCGTCGAAGGCCCGGCCCACGCCGCGACGCATGATGCTGGGTCGCGGCGCCGGCGAGAGTAGGTGGGCGCTCCTCAGCTCGGCCGGGTCGGACGCCTCGAACGGAGGCTGACCGGTCAGGCACTCGTAGAGCAGGCACGCCAGGGAGTACACGTCGGTCTGCGGCCCGACCCGGCCGGTGGTGAACCGCTCGGGCGCCATATACACCCGCGACGGGTCGCCGTGCCCGAGACCGAAGTCGAC